>DATBYN010000345.1:0-8893 GCA_036513695.1 Bradyrhizobium sp.
TGACCTTGCGCGAATATCTGACGCTGATGGAGGCGCTCGACGCCGACCTCGCCGAGCAGACGGTGGAGAATTTCTACTATCTGTCGCGCGCGGCGCTGGTGAAGGATGAACGTAACCTCGACAAGTTCGACCGCGTGTTCGGCACCGTATTCAAGGGGCTCGAAAGCCTGCTCGACGCCATGGAGAAGGCGGACATTCCCGCCGAATGGCTGAAGAAGCTCGCGGAAAAATATCTCACCGAGGAAGAGAAGAAGCAGATCGAGGCGATGGGCTGGGACAAGCTCATGGAGACCTTGCGCCAGCGGCTGAAGGAACAAAAGGGCCGCCATCAAGGCGGCAACAAATGGATCGGCACGGCAGGAACCTCGCCGTTTGGCGCGCAGGGTTACAATCCCGAAGGCATCCGGATCGGCCAGGAGAAGAACCGCAACAATCGCGCGGTGAAGGTGTGGGACAAGCGCGAATTCAGGGATCTCGACGGCAATGTCGAACTCGGCATCCGCAACATCAAGATCGCGCTGCGACGCCTGCGCAAATTCGCCCGCACCGGCGCGCCGGACGAACTCGACCTCGATACCACGATCAAGGAGACCGCCAACCACGGCTATCTCGACGTCCATATGCGGCCCGAGCGGCGCAACGCGGTCAAGGTCCTGGTGTTCTTCGATATCGGCGGCTCGATGGATTCGCACATCGAGCAGGTCGAGGAATTGTTCTCAGCGGCGAAGACCGAATTCAAGCACATGGAATATTTCTACTTCCACAACTGCCTCTATGAAGGCGTGTGGAAGCAAAACCGCCGCCGCTTCACCGACCGAACGCCGACCTGGGACGTGCTTCATAAATACCCTCACGACTACAAAGTCGTTTTTGTCGGCGACGCCTCGATGTCGCCGTACGAGATCATGGTGCCCGGCGGCTCGGTCGAGCATGTCAATGAGGAGGCCGGATCGGTCTGGCTCGATCGCATCACCCGCACCTATCCGCACGCGGTGTGGCTCAATCCGGTGGCGCAGAAGCACTGGGACTATTCGGAATCCACCACCATCATCCGCCGGCTGTTTTCGGACCGCATGTTCCCGATCACGATCGAAGGTCTCGATGGCGCGATGAAGGAATTGGTGCGGTAATTGTCGTCATTCCGGGTTCGCGCTAACGCACGCCCCGGAAAGACGGAATTTGGGAGGTAAAAAATGCCCCAGAGCATTCACCGTGGTATCAAATCCCTGATCGACGAGGCCAATGCGCAGATCGAAACGGTCAGTGCGCTAGAGGCCATCGAGGCTGCAAAAAGCGATGATGTGGTGATCGTCGATATCCGCGATCCCCGCGAGATCGAACGTGATGGAAAAATTCCGGGCGCGTTCTCCTGCACCCGCGGCATGCTGGAATTCTGGATCGACCCGGCGAGCCCCTACGCCAAGCCGATTTTTCAAGAGGACAAGAAGTTCATCTTTCACTGCGCCGGCGGCATGCGCTCGGCGCTCGCGGCAAAAACCGCCCACGACATGGGGCTGAAGCCGGTCGCGCACATGGGCGGCGGTTTTGCGGCGTGGCGCGACGCCGGCGGGCCGGTCGAGAAGTGGGAACCGAAGAAGCCGAAGGATTGAAGACCCGTCACACGCGGGCTTGACCCGCGTGTCCATCGTTTCAAGAGATGGATTGCCGGGTCAAGCCCGGCAATGACGATTTGAGGAAACGCCGGAGATATCCATCCATGACTTCATCCACCGACGATCCGCTGGTCACGACCGACTGGCTCTCCGCCCATCTCGACCACACAAAAGTCAGGATCATCGACGCCTCCTACAAGATGCCCGGCGTGCTGCCGCTGCCCGCGGACGATTATCTCGCCGCGCATATTCCGGGCGCGGTGTTTTTCGATGTCAACGCCATCGCCGATCGCAACGATCCGCGGCCACATATGTATCCGGATGCGGAGCAGTTCGCGCGCGACGTTTCGGCGCTCGGCATTGCCAATGGCGACACCGTGGTCGCCTACGATTCCGGCAGCTGGGTCGCCGCACCCCGGGCGTGGTGGATGTTCCTGTCGTTCGGCCATCCCAATGTGAAGGTGCTGGATGGCGGCTTGAAGAAATGGCTGCGCGAGGGACGCCCCACCCATTCCGGCAAGGTCACGCCAAAGGGCGGCGGAAGATTCAGCGCCAGGCTCGATCCGAACTACGTCCGCAGCCAGCAGCAATTGCTCAGCAATCTCAAGACGCATGACGAGCAATTGGTCGATGCGCGCCCGCGGCCGCGCTTCGAGGGCAGTGTGGCCGAGCCGTGGCCGGGCCGCCGATCCGGTCACATCCCGGGCAGTCGCAACGTGCCCTATGCCGAATTGTTCGATGCAAACACCGGCGCGATGAAGCCGCTCGACGATTTGCGAAGTGCGTTTTCCGGCGCCGGCGTCGACATGACAGAACCGATCGTGACGACCTGCGGCTCCGGCGTATCGGCGCTGGTTCTGACGCTCGCGCTCTATCGGCTCGGCGTGCGCGGCATGGGATTATACGACGGGTCGTGGGCTGAATGGGGTCTGCCCGAGGGGCCGCCGGTCGCGACCGGGCCGGCCTGAACAAGAATCAGCGATTGCGCGCCGCTGTCGGCGGCTGAGCGAGAGGTTGCGCCAACGGGCTCGCCGGTTGCTGTGTCACTTGCCGCGCGACGCGGGCGCGGGAAGCGATCTTGCGGCGCTGCGCCGCCCGCCGCGCCTGCTGGCGCTTCTTGAGCGCGTCGCCGTCGGATTTCGCGTCAGTCGCTTTTGCCGGCGGCTGCGCCTCGATGGTGACGGGCGGGCCGCCAAGGGTTGCGATTTTCGTCGCGGCGGTGTCGGCCGCCGGTGATGCTGGCGCGCTGGCCGGGACGGGTGGGCCAGCTTCGGACGCAGCCGGAGCGGCTTCGTTCGCCGGCGGCACGGGCTGCTCGGTTGCGGCAATCTTGGTTTCGGCAGCGGACGGGGCCGCGGAAACCGGCGCATCGGTTTTCGCCGCCGCGACGTCGCTCGGTGCCGAATTTTGCGCGGCCAGGATTTCCGGTTTTGCTGCCTCGGCCGGGGCTGCTTCCTCTGGCTTCGCCGCCGCCACCTTTTCGGGCTCAGCGGGGACGGGTTCAGCGGGGGCTGCAACGACTGGCGCAGGTTCGGCAGGCGGCGCAACGCTGGTGGCCTGCTCCGCCGGCGCCATAGCCGCGGGAACATCATCCGGTGCCTTTGCTGGCTCCGGATCGGCCGGTTCGACGTGCATCATCGCCAGCACGGGCCGCGAGGCGTCGCCCTGCTGCGCAAACGTGGTCTCTGGGGTCGCGTGCCACGATGGGTTGCTGACGAATTGCTCGTGCGCCGCGCGCAGCAATGCCGCCGCGCCGAGCCCGAAGATGAGGATCGACATCGACAGCACGGTCGCGGCGAACAAAAAACGAAAGCCGGGCAGCATGGAGAGGATGAATTCCGCCTTCGCGTGCGTGTTGAGCGAAGGCCCTTGAGCGACTGGGAACGCAGGGGACGACCGAACAGGCCGTTCGCGACACAGCCGGCAGCGCCGGCGCGAGAGCGAATCAGGCTCGATCAGAATACCGCAACGGCTTCCAGGCGTTTGTTAAAAAATGGCGGTTGTTAAAAATCGGCGCTGGGGGTGCCCGCCGGCAAAGCCGGTAACGCTTCTTTAACCCGGTACGGCTTCGCTGCAACGCTGTTCACGATCATTACAAATGACGGAAATCTGACGTGATTCCGAGGATTTGTCTTGAATGCGCCGCTATCTTCGGCCAACTGCCGTTAACTGTCCGCTGTGGGCTCGGGGCTATACAAGAGCGATGATGACCAAACGCATTCTGACGATTTGCGCTGCCGTGGCAGCTGGCACGGCAGCGGGAACTTCGCTCGCGCTGGCTCAGGCCTATCCGCCACCTCCCGGCGCTGTCTATTCGACGGCGCCGCAGCCATATGTTCAGGGCGGCTACCCCGCCGACTATCGTCGCGGTCCCGGTGTGCCGGATTTCGACGCCCTGGACGATGACGAAGCGATGAATTCGCCGGCGCTGCCGCCGCCCGGACCGGTCGTTTCGCCCGATGATCCGCGCTACGGCCGTCGCCCCGTCTATACCGACCGTGCCATGCCCACCGGTCCGATCCTGTCGCCGGATGACCCGCGTTACGGTCGCCCGGATGGTCCGCCGCCGGTCTATTCCGACCGCAATGGCGCACCCACCGGTCCGGTCCTGTCGCCGGATGATCCGCGTTATGGCCGCCGCGACGTCCCCCCGGCGGTGATCTATTCCGATCGCGCTCCCGGAGGCGCCCCTCGAGACGATGGCGCTCCGCGTCCGCCCGAGGCGGTTGGCGGTCCTGCTGGTGGTCCTGGCAATGTTACGGGATCGCTGCAGCAGCAACCGCCCGTCGGCGCCGACGGCAAGCCGATGGTACTGTCCGCGCTGCCGCCGGATGAACAGCCGGAAGTCGCACCGGCGCAGCTCGCGCCGAATCTGCGCCGGCAGGAAGTAACGTTCCCGACCAAGGAACCGGCCGGAACGATCATCGTCGATACCCCGAACACCTATCTGTATTACGTGCTGGGTGGCGGGCGCGCGGTGCGCTACGGCGTCCGCGTCGGCCGCGACGGCTTTACCTGGACCGGCGTGCAGAAAATCTCGCGCAAGGCCGAGTGGCCGGATTGGCACCCGCCGACCGAGATGATCGAGCGTCAGCCTTATCTGCCGCGTTTCATGGCCGGCGGCCCCGGCAATCCGCTCGGCGCACGCGCGATGTATCTCGGCAACACGGTCTATCGCATCCACGGCACCAACCAGCCCTCGACGATCGGAAAATTCGTCTCCTCGGGCTGCATCGGAATGTTGAACGAGGACGTCTCGGATCTGTTCGACCGCGTCAAGGTCGGCACCCGCGTGGTCGTGATGCCCGGCGGCCCGCCGCCGGGAACCACAACCGCCTCGGCCCAACCGGTCCCCGGACCTGCCGGTGCCGCGCCTCCGCCCGCGCAGATGTCGGGCATAGCCCCCGGTACGCAGCCGACCGTAGTGCCGCCGCTGCCTGCGCCGGTGACGGTGCGCTAGCCGGCACTATCTTATCTACGTCGACACCATCCAAAAGGCGCGCAACAGCGCGCCTTTTTATTTTGTAAAAGCGAAAAATTATTCCGGCGCGGTCAGCGGGTTGCGGGCGCTATGGCGCACGCCGTGGATCACAATCTCATCCTCGGTCGCGTGGTAAAAGACCACGTACGGATAGGGAGAGACGACCATACGACGCAGGCGATTTTTGCTCGTAAGTTGACCGGCATGGGGATGACGCAACAAGAGATCCATGATCACCTGAATGCGCCTCTTCACATGTAGCGCACCCTGCGGCGATCGCGTCTCGATATAGCCCAGCACCTGATCGAGTTCGGCAGCGCCCCGCGGAGTATAGCGCAATTTCACAGGTTATGTTTCGCCCAGATGGCGCGCACCTGTTCGTCCGTCGCAAACTCCCCGCGCTCCGCCTGCGCCAGAGATTCCTCAAACGAGGTCTCCTCCTCGGGGCTTAATTGAAGCGTGGGTTGATCTTCGCCGGCCAATAGCAGAAGCATGCGGGCAAGTTCATCCTGTATTTCAGGAGGGAGGCCGCGCACGGTCTCAACGGCTTGTTCCAGCAATTTTGTCATGCCCAGATCATAAGCATTTCCCCGTCGGACGGAAGGATTTCAGGGAAATAATTTGTTCCAGTCGTTGTCCTGCCAGCGGAAAACTACGCCAGTCGTCGCAGCGTCTCGCCCTTGAACCAGGCGTCGATGCCTTCGACCATCTGGCTGTAGTGGGAGCGAAATCCTTCCTCGGTGACATAGCCGAGATGCGGCGTCAGCACGATGTTGTCGAGCTTGCGGAAGGGGTGATCTGTTGGCAGCGGCTCGACCGAGAACACGTCGACGGCGGCGCCCGCGATCTTCCTCTCGCTCAGCGTTTCCAGCAGGGCATTTTCATCGACGATCGGCCCGCGCGCGGTGTTGACGAGATAAGAGGTCGGCTTCATGCGCGCCAAATCCTCCCGCCCGACCAGTCCGCGCGAGCGCTGGCTCAGCACCACATGGATAGTGACGATGTCGGCGGTCGAAAACAGTTCCTCCTTGGTGGCGTAGTTGACGCCGACCTCCTTGCATCGCTCCGCCGTCAGGTTCGGGCTCCACGCGATCACGTTCATGCCGAACGCTTTTGCAAGCCCTGAGACCTTTGCGCCGAGCTTGCCGAGCCCAACCACGCCCAGCGTCCTGCCTTCGATCTCGATGCCGACGAATTTTTGCAAAGGTTCGCCGGCGTGCATGCGTGCGTTCTCGCGGCCGATATTGCGGGTAAGTTCCAGGATCAGGCCCATAGTCAGGGGGGCGGTGGGGTCGCGGCCCCATTGCGTGCCACACAGCCTCACCTGATGGTCTTTGGCGGCTTCCATGTCGATGGCGGCGTTGCGCATGCCCGAGGTGATCAGGAGTTTCAACTTGGGCAACGCCGCAAACAGCGCGCGGGGAAACGGCGTGCGCTCGCGCATCGCGCAGATGATCTCGAAATCCTTTAACGCGCCGGCCGCCGCCTCGATGGAGGCAAAGGGTTCGTTGAACACCGTGATATCGGCGCGATCGGAGACCTTGGACCAGTCGGCAACCCGCAAGGCCAGGTTGATATAGTCATCGAGAATTGCACAGCGCAGCCGCGTCATGGGAACGTCCGTTCATGGCGATGATGACGGCTTGAGAGGCTCGCCGTCCGGGGAGCGCCATGGTCGCGCGCAATCCTCGTGCGCGCAAGCGGCCGCGGCTCAAAAACCGTCTGCGGCTTGAGAGGCGGCGGAAGTTACTTGCGCCGCTTGCGGGTGCGGATTTCGACGATCCTTGAGTGGACCGAGGTCGACAAGGTCAAATGCTTGGCGTGCCAGGCCGGGCCCGGGCCCCGCATATAGTGCAGTTCCGGCCGGTAAGGGTTGCATGCCCTGGTGAAGAACTGGCGCCAGAAGGTGCGGATTTCGGCGAATGAATCGGACCCGTCGCGGCTGCCAGCCGTGGGCGAAAGGGATTCCGAGGTGATCATCGTCATGACGAGCCTGCCTTTTTTGTCCGGCGACTTCGGTCGCGCGGAGCGCCTTTTTGGTGCGCTGGCGGTAGTTTCAGGCGCGAGTTGTTAAAAGAAGGTTTCAATTGTCGCGACCCGTAATGATACTGGTGAACAGATGGAAAACGCGGTGCCTGCGGTTGCCCTTTGCGGGCCCCGCCGCTACATCAGCGCCAGCAAATCTCCGTAAATCCACGGCTTTCAAAGGGATCGCGATGGCCCGTCAATTCGTCTATTTCATGCAAGGCCTGTCCAAGACCTATCCGCCCAACCGCAAGGTGCTCGATAACGTCCATCTGTCGTTCTACCCGGACGCCAAGATCGGCGTGCTCGGCGTCAACGGTTCCGGCAAATCGACGCTGCTGCGGATCATGGCCGGCCTCGACAAGGAATATAACGGCGAGGCCTGGGTCGCCGAGGGCGCCCGCGTCGGCTATCTCGAGCAGGAGCCGCATCTCGACCCCGCCAAGACCGTGCGCGAGAACGTCATGCTGGGCGTCGCCAAGCAGAAGGCGATCCTCGACCGCTACAACGAACTGGCGATGAATTATTCCGAGGAAACCGCCGACGAGATGACCAAATTGCAGGACGAGATCGAGGCCGCGGGCCTCTGGGATCTCGACAGCAAGGTCGACCAGGCGATGGACGCGCTGCGCTGCCCGGCCGACGATTCCGACGTCGAAAAACTCTCCGGCGGCGAGCGGCGTCGGGTCGCGCTGTGCCGGCTGTTGCTCGACCAGCCTGAACTCTTGCTATTGGACGAACCGACCAACCATCTCGACGCCGAGTCGGTGTCGTGGCTGGAAGGCCATTTGCGCAACTATCCCGGCGCCATCCTGATCGTCACCCATGACCGCTATTTCCTCGACAACGTGACGGGGTGGATCCTCGAACTCGACCGCGGCAAGGGCATTCCCTACGAGGGCAATTACTCGTCCTGGCTGGTGCAGAAGCAGAAGCGGCTGGAGCAGGAAGGCCGCGAGGAGGCCGCGCATCAGCGCACCCTCGCACGTGAGCAGGAATGGATCGCGGCGTCGCCAAAGGCGCGCCAGGCAAAATCCAAGGCGCGCTACCAGCGCTACGAGGACCTGTTGAAGCAGGCCAGCGAGAAGCAGACCCAGACCGCGCAGATCACGATCCCCGTCGCCGAACGGCTCGGCCAGAACGTGATCGATTTCGAGGGACTTACAAAAGGGTTTGGCGACGAAAGGCTTCTGATCGACGATCTGACTTTCAAGCTGCCGCCGGGCGGCATCGTTGGCGTGATCGGCCCCAACGGCGCCGGCAAGACCACGCTGTTCCGGATGATCACCGGGCAGGAGAAGCCGGACAAGGGCACCATCACGGTCGGCGACAGCGTGCATCTCGGTTATGTCGACCAGTCACGCGACTCGCTCGACGGCAAGAAGAACGTGTGGGAGGAAATTTCCGGCGGCAACGAGCTTATTCTCCTGGGCAAGCGCGAGGTCAATTCGCGCGGCTATTGCTCCTCGTTCAATTTCAAGGGCGCCGATCAGCAAAAGAAAGTCGGCGCACTGTCGGGCGGTGAGCGCAACCGGGTTCATTTGGCAAAAATGCTCAAATCCGGCGCCAATTTGCTGTTGCTCGACGAGCCCACCAACGATCTCGACGTCGACACCTTGCGCGCGTTGGAGGAAGCGCTGGAGGATTTTGCCGGCTGCGCGGTGATCATCAGCCATGACCGCTGGTTCCTCGACCGTATCGCCACCCATATGCTCGCCTTCGAAGGCGACAGCCATGTCGAATGGTTCGAAGGCAATTTCCAGGACTACGAGAA
>DATBYN010000346.1:0-2832 GCA_036513695.1 Bradyrhizobium sp.
CATCACGATCCGCCTGGTGCGGGCACTGGTGGTCGGATGCCGCACGGAACCCGGGTTGAATGCCTGGTTTGAGAGCGCACACTGGGTCTCCGCGTGCTCAAGAAGATCGATGTCGGCATCGCGGTCGATCTTCCGGACGGTTTATTTGTGCCAGTGCTACGCGATGCCGCAAACCGCGATGCGGCTGATCTCCGCCGCGGTCTGGACCGGATGCGCACGGACCTCGCGGCGCGTAAGATCCCGCCGGAGGAAATGCGCGGCAACACTATCACGCTGTCGAATTTCGGTATGATCAGCGGCAAGTATGCCGCGCCAATTGTCATACCGCCGACGGTGGCGATTCTCGGCGCCGGCCGAATTCATCAACAGGTTGTCGCCGTCAATGGTGTTCCCGCTGTGCACCGAGTGCTGCCATTAAGCCTCACGTTCGACCACAGAGTAGTGACTGGCGGCGAGGCGGCGCGCTTCCTCGCTGCAGTCATGTGCGATCTGACATTGGCCACGTAGCGGGCCGTCGAGAAGGTCGGATGGTTTTCGGCGACTGGTTCTGATGGGGCGGACGCTTGTGCCGGGCGGTGCTGCCGGCGTTGCGCGCTGGCAACGGCGGCTACATCGTCAACATCAGCTCCCTGGCCGACATCGTCGGGTTGCCGTTCAGCGGGCTTTATTGCGCGAGCAAATTCGCCCTGGAAGGCATGAGCGAAAGCTTGCGGCTAGAGACGCGCCCGTTTGGCATTCACGTCGTGCTCGTGGAGCCAGGCGACTTGCGCACGCAAATCACGGCCAAGCGCGCAATAAAGCCCGCTGAACGGCAACCCGACGATGTCGGCCAGGGAGCTGATGTTGACGATGGAGCCGCCGTTGCCAGCGCGCAACGCTGGCAGCACCGCCCGGCACAGGCGTCCACCCCATCAGAATCAGTCGCCGAAAACCATCCGACCTTCTCGACGGCCCGCTACGTGGCCAATGTCAGATCGCAGATGGCTGCTGCGAGAAAGCGCGCCGCCTCGCCGCCGGTCACCACTCTGTGGTCGAACGTGAGGCTTAATGGCAGCACTCGGTGCACGACAGGAACACCATTGACGGCGACAACCTGCTGATGAATTCGGCCAGCGCCGAGAATTGCTACCGTCGGCGGTATGACAATCGGCGCGGCATACTTGCCGCCGATCATACCAAAATTCGATAGCGTGATGGTGTTGCCGCGCATTTCTTCCTGCGGGATCTTACGCGCCATGAGATCCGTGCGCATCCGGTCCAGACCGCGGCGGAGATCAGCCGCATCGCGGGTCGCGGCATCGCGTAGCACCGGCACAAATAAACCGTCTGGAAGATCGACCGCGATGCCGATATCGATCTTCTTGAGCACGCGGAGACCCAGTGTGCGGCTCTCAAACCAGGCATTCAACCCGGGTTCCGCGCGGCATCCGGCCACCAGCGCGCGCACCAAGCGGATCGTGACGTCAGCGCCGCGTGGCCAAGCCTCAATATCGGCATCATCGATCACCGTTGCGGCGGCGACTTCGCTTTGTGCGAGCGTCATATTCTGCGCCATCGCGCGCCGCACGCCATGTAGGATCTCCGCAGGCCCGACTTCAGTGAGGATCTTGGCAACACGCTGCACATCTGCGGTGGTGATTACGCCATCGGCTCCAGATGGCGTCACGATCGCGAGTTCGACGTTGAGTTGGCGGGCCAAGGCGCGCACCGCGGGTGTCGCCTTGATCGCCGCAGTTCTGTGGCCCATGGCCGCGGGAGCCTCGGCAACAAGCCGCTGGCCGACCTGCACTGCACCTACGACAGTGCCGGCATCGGCGTCGTCCCCGGCGCCATCGAAGGCGGCCAATGGCGCCCCGAGACGAACGATTTCGCCCGGATTGCCAAACAATCGGGTGATGCGGCCGGAATAGGGTGATGGAATTTCGACGACCGCCTTCGCCGTCTCAACCGAGACCAGTGGCTGATCCGCCGCTATCTCGTCGCCGGCTTTGACATGCCATTCGACGATCTCGGCGTCCTGCAAGCCTTCACCGAGGTCGGGGAGCTTGAAGATTTTCATGCAGCCTCCAACGTCTTTCTGACTGCGCTCACAATGCGGTCGACGTTCGGCATATATTGATACTCGAGCTTTGCCAGCGGTACGACCACGTCATAGCCGGTGACGCGCTGCACAGGAGCGGCCAAGGAATAAAGCCCATGTTCGGCAAGATTGGCGGCGATCTCCGCGCCGTATCCCGCGGTGCGCGCCGCTTCGTGCACGATAACGCAGCGTCCAGTCTTGGCTGTCGAGTCAAGAATTGTTTTCATGTCGAGCGGTTTCAATGTCGCAACGTCAATCACCTCGGCAAGAATTCCTTGTTGCGCCAACCCGTGGGCGGCGGCCTGCGTTTCGTGCAGCATTGCGCCCCAGCTCACGAGCGTTACATCGTTGCCTTCACATAGCGTGAAGCAAACATCGAGCGGCAGCGCTTCGCCGTTATCCATCACTTCTTGCTTGAACAATCGGTAGAGACGAGTGGGTTCGAGAAAAATGATCGGATCGGGGTCGCGAATGGCCGCCAGCAACAGTCCGTAGGCGCGCGAGGGCGACGATGGAACGACCACCCTCAGCCCGGGCATGTGAGCGAACAGCGCCTCAGGGCTTTCGGAATGGTGCTCGGGCGCGTGGATGCCTGCGCCGCAGGGCGACCGAAGCACCATCGGACACGACAATCTGCCGCGCGTGCGATGGCGCAGACGCGAAGCGTGATTGATGATGTGATCGATAGCAGGGTAGATGAAGCCGGAAAATTGAATCTCGACGACCGGCTTCAATCCCATCGCCGCCATGCC
>DATBYN010000347.1:0-2417 GCA_036513695.1 Bradyrhizobium sp.
CAGCAACGGACAGCGGAGGGATAAAGTGGGGAAAAAATCCACCTATCGCGCAGTGCAGGCGGTCAGTCCTGGAAAGCTGGAGCTGACCGAAAAGCCAGTGCTCGATCCATCAGCCGGTCATGTTCGCATCCGCGTCGAAGCATGCGGCGTCTGCCATTCCGACTCCGCGACCGTGGAGGGAGTCCTGCCAATCGAGTGGCCGAGGGTGCCCGGCCACGAAGCGGTCGGCCGGATCGACGCGATCGGAGAGGGCGTTGAGGGCTGGAAGCTGGACCAACGGGTCGGCGTCGGCTTTCTCGGCGGCAACTGCGGATACTGCGACTATTGCCGCGACGGCGATCTCGTGAACTGCACCAACCAGGGCTACACCGGTGTGCAGCACGATGGCGGCTACGCCGAGATGATGATCGCCAAGGCGAGTGGCTTGATTGCCGTGCCGGACGACCTCTCCTCGGTCGATGCGGCGCCCCTGTTATGCGCTGGCCTTACGACCTTTAGCGCCCTCAGAAACGCGCCGGCGCGGGCAGGAGACCTGGTCGCGGTGTTCGGCGTCGGCGGACTTGGTCATCTCGGCGTGCAATACGCGCGTCACATGGGTTTCGAGGTTGTGGCGATCGACCGCGGCGACGACCGCGCCAATCTTTCGAAAGAGCTGGGCGCGCATCACTATTTGAACAGCTCCGCAGCCGACGTCGCAAAAGAGCTGCAAAAGCTTGGCGGCGCACAGGTGGTGCTGGCCACGGCGTCGGGCGGCAAGGCAGTGGCCGCTGCCCTCGGCGGCCTGCGGCGCGGTGGCGTGGTGATTTCGCTCGGTGCGACCGATGAGCCGATCGAGGTGTCGGCGTTCGAGCTTCTCTTCAAGCAACTTGGCGTCGACGGCGCCCTGACGGGCACCCCGCGGGCGGGCGATGCGACGCTCAGATTCAGTGCGATGAGCGACGTCGCCGCCATGGTCGAGACCATGCCGCTCGAACGGGCGGCGGAAGCTTATGCGCGGATGATGTCGGGCGAAGCCCGTTTTCGGATGGTCCTGACCATGGTGTAGGCCTCACCGCCATCAACAGCAGCCCAAGGGGGTTATATGAGCAGCAGCCTAGATCTGAAGGCGATCACCGAAAAGTTTTTCGCCGCCTACGACGGTCATGACGTCGACGGCATGCTGGCTCTTTGCGCTGACGGCGCGCAAGGACGGTATCTTCCTTACGGCAAGAAAAGCGACATGCCGATCCGGGGTGGCCTTGAACAAATCTGGCGCGGCCTGCTGGGAGCAGTGCCCGATTTCGGAGTCGAGGTAGTTGAGATGATCCAGGGCGAAGGCAACATCGTCGTCGTACAGGCGTTGCTCGGCGGCGCCATGCCGGCGGATGTCCCTGGCCTTGTAACGAAAGGCAAGTCCGACCGCATCGCCCACGCCTACATCATCCGCTACAGCGCGGAGGGCAAAATCATGCGCCTGGATTGTTATTGGGACAACACCGCCATCAACGCCATTAAGGCGAGCGTTCTGTGAGCGCACGCGAAGACGTCCTGTCGAGAAGATGCGGCGTACCGCGTCGCGTCGCTGAGAAAAAGTCTGTGGGCAATTCTGACGTCTGGCGGAGGTTCCGATGAGTCAATTTCAGAAAATATTCGACGCCCAGAAGGCGCTCTTCGCCACCGGGGTCACACGCAGCTACGAATGGCGCGTCGACCAACTCGATCGCATGGCCCGCATGATCAGGGAGAACGAGGCGCGCTTCCAGCAGGCGATGGCGAAGGAATTCAAGACGGCCTCGCAGGAATACATCTTCGAGACAGCGGCATCGGCTGGCGAGAGCGAGGTCCAGAAGAGCCAGCTGAAAGAGTGGATGAAGCCGGTCGAAGCACCGGTGCCACAGTTCCTGGCCAAAACCGGCCACAAGGGGATGATCTATCGCGAGCCTTACGGCGTGGCGCTTATCATCGGACCGTTCAACGGACCTTTGCTCCTGCTGATCCGCCCGGCGCTCGCGGCACTCGCGGCCGGAAATACCTGTATTCTCACGCTAAGTGAAGCACTCCCGGAAACGACGAAGGTGCTACTCGACCTTGTCCCGAAATATTTCGATCCAAGCGCCGTGACCATGGTGGCCGGCGGCAAGGAGCAAAACACCGAGCTCCTGAAGCTCTCGTTTGACTTCATTTTCTTCACCGGCAGCACCTTTGTCGGGAAGATCGTTGCGCAGGCGGCAGCGAAAAACCTCACGCCGGTTCTGCTCGAACTCGGCGGGATGAACCCGGCGATCGTCGACGAGACCGCGAACATTCCCGATGCGGCGAAGAAGATCGTCTGGGGTGCGATGGCCTGGGGCGGCCAATGGTGCACCTCGCCGGGCTACGCCTATGTCCATGAGTCCGTCGCGGACGCTTTCGCCACCGAGGCCAAGAAGGCTTTGGTT
>DATBYN010000348.1:0-4396 GCA_036513695.1 Bradyrhizobium sp.
CGAGAATGACAATGCGCCAGTTCGCGATCGCCGAAGCAAACACCTCGCTCGCGGTTGGATGTTTCTTCATAGCCAGGAAAGCCGGCGTTTCCTCAAGCGATCGCCGCAACATGAAAATGACGGGGATAATGATGCAGCCGACAAAGAACGGGATGCGCCATTTGGCGATTCCACCGATGGAATCCAGGAAGGTGTCGCCGGGAATGCTTTCTCTCAGGATGAAGCCGATGACCGCCGCGACGAAGATCGCGACCTGCTGACTGGAAGACTGGAACGAGGTGTAAAAGCCGCGATTGCCAGGCGTGGCTATCTCGGAAAGATAAACAGAGACGCCGCCCAGTTCGACGCCGGCGGAGAACCCCTGTATCAGCCGGCCAATCAGCACAATGATCGTTGCGGCGATGCCGATGGCTGCGTAAGACGGGCAGAAGGCGATCACCACGGTACCAAGCGCCATGAGCGCGAGCGTAACGATCAGCCCCTGGCGGCGGCCGATACGGTCGATATAGGCGCCCAGTACGATCGCGCCGACCGGACGCATCAGCGCACCGAGCCAGAACACGCCATACGCATTGAGCAGGGCCGCGGTCTCGTCCGCGGCGGGGAAGAACGCCTTTGCGATATCCTGTGCATAAAAGCCGAACAGGAAGAAATCGAACTGCTCGAGGAAATTGCCGCTGGTGGCGCGCAGAATGGCGCCGATGCGCGATTTGATCTGTGGCGGTTGTGACGTCGGCGTTTGCGACATGGCGAATTCTCCCCGTCTTCGTGGCCTACGCGGGAAGGTCTCTCGCTAGCCGACAACTACTTTGCTTGGTCGGGCAATCTGCCATGTCCGCTTGGCGCGACCAACCCGGAAAACGCCTGTCATCCGACATCGTCGCAGGGATGAGCGTCGTTTCAGGTTTTGTTCTGCAACCAGCCTTTGAGCCATTCCCGAAAGGCCGACAGCTTGGGCTGGTCCGCGCGCGCCTCGGGCGAGACGAGATAGAATCCGGCGTCCGCCGGCAGCGCGATCTTGAACGGCACCACCAGGCGGCCCTTGGCGATGTCGGCCTCGACATAGGAGGTTCGGCCCATCGCGACCCCGAGTCCGTCGAGCGCGGCCTGCACCGTCACCAACGTCAGGTCGAAGGTCAGTCCGGGTTGCTTCGAGATATCGGCCGGCAGCCCCGCAGCGGTCAGCCACAGCCGCCAGTCGTCGTCATAGCCGCCGCTCGTATGCAACAGCGTCTGATGGGCGAGGTCCTTCGGGCAGCGCAGCGGCTTGTCGCCTGTCAGCAGCGCCGGACTGCAGACCGGGAACAGTTCGTCGGCCATCAGCCAGTCGGCGCGCAAGCCCGGCCAGTGCCCGCGGCCGTAGCGGATCGCGGCATCGACATCGCCGCCCTTGAAATCGACCAGGCTGGTCGAGGTGGTGATGCGGACGTCGATGCCGGGATGCGCTTCCTGGAACGCGGACAGCCGTGGCAACAGCCATTTGGCCGCCAGCGATGCCAGCGTCGAGACCGTCAGCACATGGTCGTTATCCCGGCGCAGCACCCGGTCGGTGGCGAGCCGCAGATCGTTGAACGCGGCGCGGACGCCGGGCAGATAATCTTTTGCCTCCGGCGTCAGTGCCAGCGCGCGGTTTTGCCGGACGAACAGGCGGATCCCCAATTCCTGCTCCAGCCGCCGGATCTGATGGCTGATCGCGGTTTGCGTGACGTTCAACTCGGAAGCGGCGTTGGTGAAGCTCAAATGCCGGGCCGCGGCCTCGAACGCGCGCAATCCATTCAGGGAGGGCAATCTGGCGGTCATTTCCCTGACCATGCTCTCGGATACATGAGTTTATGTCATGCGAAGCGGCACAAAGTGTCGTTTGTCGAAAGGCCGGAAAAGGCCGATATCTCCTGCAACAGATTATCTTTAGGAGATTAAAATGTCCAGTTGTTCAGATGTGTCGATGACAAATCATCATGACAAGGGCTTTTTCGCCCATCTTGGCGAGACCATTCATACCTGGCGCGAGCGCCGGCGCCAGCGGTTAGAGCTGACGCAGTGGACCGCGCGCGACCTGCATGACGTCGGGCTTTCGTGGAGTGACATCGTGCACGAGGCCGAAAAGCCGTTTTGGCGGGCTTAACCAGCAGCCAGGCCGGCGTTGCCTCTTGAGGGGGGACGCCGGCCGACGACTTTTTCTCGGGAGCCTGCAATGACCGCGCTTCGCCTTAACGACCTCCGGCAGCACTCCGACATCCTGCGGCTGCGCAATGGCGATTCGCTGACGGTGCGCTTTGTCGAGCCGCACGACGCCGAGGCGTTGCAGGGCTACTTCCGGTCGCTGACCGTCCGCTCCCGCTATAATCGCTTCCTCGGCGCCATGAGCGAATTGTCGAAAACGCTACTCAATCACTTTGTTCGCGTCGGTGAGGAAGACCGGTTCAGCGTGGTCGCGACCATGATGATCGATGGCTTTGAGACCATCGTCGGCGAGGCCCGTTACGGTTTTGACGCTCGCACCAACAGTTTCGAATTCGGCCTCTCGATCGACGACCGCTGGCAAGGCCACGGCATCGGCTCAGCGCTGCTCAGCAACTTGGAATGCCGCGCGGCGGCGTTCGGCGCCAAGCGTCTGTTCGGCGATACGCTGCGCTCCAACGAGGCGATGATTGGGTTGGCCCGGAAGTCCGGTTTTGCCTTCACGCATAACCCGGACGACTGGAAGCTGGTGCGATTCGAGAAGCATATCGACACAGCCCCGCAGGAAATTCCCTGTGCGAGTTGGCGGATTGCGGCGGAGCAGATCGCGCTTCCAGCGGTGGTTTGAACTAGCACCGGCGGCCAACGCGAGGTGCCATCCGGGTTCAGCGCGCTCTCACGCCATTCAAGAACAGTTCGACGACAGCCCGTCTTCGCCGCTCCAGAGATTCCGGATCGTCGGCGATGCCGTGGAGGGCGAGGCGCGCGGAGTGCCCGAGCAGAAGATTAAGGAACAGGTCGGCCGCGAGTTCGGGGTCGTGCACCCTGATCTCGCCGCGCGCGGCAAACTGCCGAAGCAGGATTGCCACGCCCCGGACGCCGCGCAGCCAACCATCCTCATGCGCGAGCTTTGCCAATTCCGGAAACTGAATGGCCTGCGCCGCCAAAATTCGCTGCAAGGTGGCGCATTCCGGCATCGACGCCTGGTCGAGCATGTGCCGGCTGAGCTCATGCAGTGTCGTCTCGATATTTTTGGGATTGCTGTCAGTGGTCTGGGCCTCGGCCGCCACCGAGAGCGGAGCCAGCCAGTCTCGAATCCTGCCGCGCAGGACTGCCGCGAACAAATCGCGTTTGTCGCGGTAACGCGCGTAGACCGTTGGCTTGCTTACGCCGGCTGCCTCCGCAACCGCGTCGATCGATGTGCCGTCAAAACCTCGCTCCATGAACAGGGTCGTTGCAACGTCGAGTAACCGCGCGTCACGCCGCACGGCTTCCTCACGGGTTGGTCGGCCGCCCGCGCCCCGCCGGACCGGGCGTTCGGCCGCTTTAATTCGCCCGTTCGTCATCCGCAATTCTCCTTGCCAAGCCGATCGTCCAGTTATATAAACGATACAGTATAGTTTAGATGATGACTAGCGGTAAATGACGGCGCAATCGACCGCTGCGGGAGGTTCATTGGGGCGTTCGGGCGACAGGAATCGCGGAGCCTTAGGGCTCCCGATGCGGCAGCCGGCTTGGGGAGCGCTCACCCAAGTCCGGACGTCGTGACACGGCACCGGTTTGGGGATCTAGCCCCAACCCTGGATCGGTCGTCGCAATGCGGCGGCCGGCTTGCGGGATTCCGTCCCTCTCCCCAGGCCGGCCGTTCGCTCGTGGTGGCGCCTCGAGGCGAGGGGGATCCCAGGGAGTACTGACCCATGCGTGGAAGCTCAACATCGGACCGCACGCCGCTCCGCGTGCCGGTCATTCTAACTCTTGCTCTCGGCATCGTCGTCGCTGCACTGGCAATCGTTGCCTTGCTTTTCTTCTGAAGACCGGCGCTCCACCCGCTCTGATCGCGAGGCGTCATGAACAGTGCTTATATATCCGCTATCGCCGCTCTCGCAGGCTCGGGGATCGGTGCGGTGGCTTCATTCGCGACGACCTGGCTTACACAGGACGCACAGGAGCGTACCCGACGTGTTGCGCAGCGCGTGACTCGCCGCGAACATCTCTATGGCGAGTTCATCGAAGAGGCCTCGAGATTATTCACCGACGCCCTGACCCATGAACTCGACGATCCCTCCAAGTTTGTCCGGCTCTACGCGATGGTCGGGAGATTGCGGCTCCTCGCCCCCGCCAATGTCATCGCAAGCGCAGAGCAGGTCATGCAGCACATCGTCGAAACCTACTACCTTCCCAATCGGGACTTCAGCAATCCGGAGGAGAAGCCGCG
>DATBYN010000349.1:0-8237 GCA_036513695.1 Bradyrhizobium sp.
TATAATCTCCGCAAAAGGTGCGGAGAATGACGAAATACATCTACGAACTGCCGAAATGGCCCAAATTCGAGTGGGATCAACGCGGCTTAGCCAAGCAACTTGCAGCAGTCCGGCATCGCCAGGGCCGACTTATCGGCCGGATGCAGGAGCTCGGATTTCCGTTGCGGGAGGAGGCCGCCCTCCAGACCCTGACCGAAGACGTGCTCAAGTCGAGCGAGATCGAGGGCGAAATTCTCGACAAGGATCAAGTGCGGTCCGCGATCGCGCGCCGTCTCGGAATGGAGGTGGCTGCGTTGCCGTCCGCCGACCGCAATGTCGAGGGTGTGGTGGAGATGATGCTCGACGCCACGCAGAAGTACAAGGAAGAGCTTACCCGAGACCGGCTGTTCGCCTGGCACGCATCGCTCTTCCTGACAGGGCGAAGCGGCATGAGAAAAATCATCGTTGGCGCATGGCGCGACGAAAAATCCGGACCAATGCAGGTCGTCTCCGGTCCCTTTGGCCGCGAGCTCGTCCATTATCAAGCGCCTGCCGCCGAACGGCTCGACTTTGAAATGCGAGCCTTCCTCGACTGGATTAACAGCGTGGATGACATCGATTTGGTCTCAACGGCTGCGCTAGCGCATCTATGGTTCGTCACCATCCATCCGTTCGAGGACGGCAACGGACGCATCGCGCGCGCCATCGCCGATATGTCGCTTGCGCGCTCGGAAGAGAGCACGCAGCGCTTCTACAGCATGTCCGCGCAAATCCGCCTCGAACGCGATGCGTACTACGACATACTGGAATTAACACAGAAGGGCGATCTCGACATAGCGCCCTGGATGCAATGGTTCTTGGGATGCCTCGATCGCGCCTTCGATGGCACCGAGAAGACCCTCTCCATGGTTTTCAAGAAGGCGGACTTTTGGAAGAAACATTCGGCGGTGCCGCTCAACCAGCGTCAACGCGACGTCCTCAATCGTCTACTTGATGGCTTCGAAGGCAAGCTCACTTCGTCAAAATGGGCGACGATTGAAAAATGCTCGCCCGATACGGCGCTGCGCGATATCGCCGATCTAGTCGAGCGCGGGATTCTTCGAAAGAATGAAGGCGGCGGTCGCAGCACCAGTTATTCACTGGCCGAAGGCTCAACCAAATAGAGCACCACGCCGCTCTCAGTGGCGGTTCACCCGGCCTCATTCCGCTTCAAGACCATCTCCATCGCCTCGGCAAAACCTTCATTTTCGTTCGACGTCGTGACCAATGTCGCCGATCGCTTGACGTCGTCGGTGGCGTTGCCCATCGCGATCGAGAGCCCGCTCGTCTTGAACATCGCGAGGTCGTTCTGCATGTCGCCGACGGTGGCGACCGCGTCGGTGGAAATGCCGAGGCGCTTGGCGATCCACTGTACGAAGGTGCCCTTGTCGCAACCGGGCGGGGTGATGTCGAGATAATAGCTTTGCGAGCGGACGGCGGTAGCCTGCGTCCCCAATGCCTGTTGGATCGCGGCCTCGCAACGCTGCAGCAGGCCAGCGTCAGAGGTTGATCCGACGATCTTGCAGGCGCTGGATAGATAGGGCGCAAAATCCTCGACGATGGTCGGGTCGGCTCGGATCGCGCGCTTCTCATGCGGGACATAGTCGGCATCGGGATGGCGGGTGAGCCAGAGATCGTTGGTGAACAGCCAGATGTCGATGCCGAATTCGTTGAGCACTTTGAGGCTGCGTTCCACCGCGGGTGCCGGGATCAGATGCCGTTCGATCGGCTTGAGTTCGGGATCGACAATGCAGCTTCCGTTGAAGGCCCCCACAGGCAGTGTGATTGCAAGCGGCTCGATCAGAAACCGCATGCCGATAGTCGGGCGGCTGGAAGTGATGGTGAAGCCGATGCCGGCTTCATGCAGGCGCCGCACGGCCCGCTTGGCGTCGTCGGTCAGGGTCTTGTCTTTTGTCAGCAGCGTACCGTCGACATCGGACACGACGAGGGCAATGCGGGTCATGAAAGGTTCCTGCGCGGTGTGCGGTGTTCAGACGGGTTTGGTCGCATTTGGCGGATGACGTTATCGACGATTTTGTCGACCGGCGCGTCGATCGATACGGTCAGCGGATTTTCGCTTTGGTCCGGCGGTTCGAGCGTCGCGAACTGGCTCGCCAACAGGCCCGGCGGCATGAAGTGGCCTTTGCGCTGGGCGAGGCGGCTCGCGATCAATTCCCGACTACCCTTGAGGAAGATGATGCGGACATCCTTGCGTCCATGCACGAGAATGTCGCGGTAGGCGCGCTTCAGCGCGGAGCAGGCGATCACCCCGTGCTGGCCTGCCTCGCAGAGCCGGTCGATCTCGCTTGCGATCGCCTGCAGCCAGGGCCAGCGGTCTTCATCGGTAAGGGGCTGGCCGGCGCGCATCTTGGCGACGTTGCTTGCAGGGTGAAAGCTGTCGCCATCCTCGTATTTCCAGCCGAGCTGCTCGGCGAGCTTCTCCCCAATCGTACTCTTGCCGGAGCCCGACACGCCCATCACGATCAGCGCGCAAGGCATCTCGCTGGTGTCATCGCCCACGAAAATTCTCCGGCAGCGCTGCCTCGTCCACGAGCCAGATCGTCTCGCCCATGGCGCGCGCGCGGCTCGCCGGCAGGTTCTCGCCATTCAGCACCCGCGTCAAGATCGCGCGCTTTTCTGCGCCTGCGATCTCGAACAGCATTTCGCGGCACGAGTTGAGCGTTGGCAGCGTCAGCGTCACCCGCGGCACGAAGGGCTCGACATGGGCCTTGGGGACGCCGACCACCCAGCGCTCGGTTTCCGCGACGGCGGGATAATCCGGAAATAACGATGCAGTGTGGCCGTCGGGTCCGACGCCCATCAGCACCAGGTCGAACAACGGCCTGGCAGGATCGAGGCGATCTGCACCATAAAACGATTTCAACTCGCTCTCGTAGGCGAGGGCGGCCTGTTCGGGTTCGCCCGCGTCGGTCGGTATCGGATGGATATTGGCTGCCGGCGCGTAAGCATCCAGAAAAATCCGCCGCGCCGTGCCCATGTTGTTGAGCGGATCGTCTGACGCCACAAAGCGCTCATCGCCGATGAACCAGTGCACCCGGCGCCACGGGATTTGGCTTTGATAGGGATCAGTCGCGAGCAATCGATAGAGTTTTGTCGGGCTCGATCCGCCGGTCAGGCAAATCGCCACGCGATTGCCACCCGCAGCGATCCTTGCCAGGACGCGCTCGGCGGCCGCTTTCGCGAGCGCATCGGCGTCCGGAACCGTGATCACCTTGCGATTGTCGTTCGAAGCCATCCGGTCTAACCGAGCTTCCGCCAGTTTCGGCCGTCGCGTTCCATCAGTTCGCTGGCCTCCTCGGGCCCTTCGCTGCCGGGTTCGTAAATCTTCAGCCCCTTGGCGCCGGCCTTCTTCCAGGCATCGAGGAATGGTTGTACCGCCTGCCAGCCAGCTTCCACGCTGTCGGCGCGCTGAAACAGGATGTTGTCGCCGATCATGCAATCGTAGATCAGTGTCTCGTAACCGGTTGAGGGTTCGGCCTGGAAGTAATCCTTGTAGCGGAATTTCATCTCGACGCCGTCGATATCGATGGCGGGTCCCGGCACCTTGGTATTGAACTGCAGCGCGATGCCTTCGGTCGGCTCGGTAGAGATGATCAGGAAATTCTGCGAAAGCCTTTCCACTGGCGTGTCGCGGAACATCGCAAACGGCGCCTGCTTGAACTTGATCGCGATCTCGGTGCGCTTGATGCCAAGCGCCTTGCCGGTGCGCAGGTAGAACGGCACGCCGGCCCAGCGCCAGTTGTCGATCGTCAGCTTCAGCGCGGCGTAGGTCTCCGTGGTGCTGCCTGGTTTCACGTCTTCGGTCTTGCGATAGTCGTCGATCTCGGTATCGCCGACCTTGCCGGCCCGATATTGCCCGCGCACCGAATTACGCAGCGCCTCATCCTCGCTCTGGGTCTGGATTGCCGCCAGCACCTCGGCTTTTTCCGAGCGCACTGCATGGGCATTGAATTTCGCCGGCGGTTCCATCGCGACCAGCGACAGCAGTTGGAACAGATGGTTCGGCACCATGTCGCGCAATGCGCCGGTCGCGTCGTAGAAACTGCCGCGATGGCCGACGCCGAGCTTCTCGTCGACGGTGATCTGGATATGGTCGATGTGATTGCGATTCCAGATAGGCTCAAACATACCGTTGGCGAAGCGCAGCACCAGGATGTTCTGGACGGTCTCCTTGCCGAGGTAATGATCGATCCGGTAAATCTGGTGCTCGTCGACAAGCTTCAGCAGCTCGCTGTTCAGCGCCTTCGCCGAGGCAAGATCGGTCCCGAAAGGCTTCTCCACCACCAGCCGCCGCCACGCGCCATTTTCCGTCAACATGCCGGTGCGGCCGAGTTCCCTGCTGATCGGGAGGAAGCCGTTGGGCGGGGTCGCCAGATAGAACAGCCGGTTGCCGCCGGTTTTCCGCGCGGCCTCCAGTCTGTCGAGCTGCTCGCGCATCGCATCGAACGACGCCGGGTTTTCCGGATCGGCCTCGATGCAGGTGACACATGCCAGCAGGTTTCTGGCGAGGGCGTCATCCACCTTGCGGGTGGCAAACTGGTGGAGACCTTTGATCAGGCTGTCGGTCAATTCCTCGCTCGACATGGCCTTGCGGGCGACGCCGACGATGCAGAAATTGTCCGGCAAAAGATCGTTGGCTGCAAGGTTATAGAGAGAAGGGGTCACCAGCCGGTGCGCGAGATCGCCGGTCACGCCGAAGATGACAATGCAGCAGGGATCGGGCTTTTGCTGTTTTGCTTGACTGACGGTCATTTTGTATCAGGCCTTCGAACCGGACTGCTTCGGCGGCTCCCTGTGGCCGCCGAAACCGGCACGCATCGCGGAGAGGATCTTTTCCGCGAAGGTATGCTCCTTGCGCGAGCGGAAGCGCGCAAACAACGCCGCGGTCAGCACTTCGGCTGGAACGGCTTCGTCGATGGCGGCGTTCACCGTCCAGCGGCCTTCGCCGGAATCTTCCACAAATCCCGAATAATTATCCAGCGTGTGATTTTTCGCGAGCGCAGAGGCGGTCAGATCGAGCAGCCATGACGGGATCACGCTGCCGCGCCGCCACACCTCGGCAATGTCAGCGATATCCAGATCGAAACGATGCTCCGGTGGCAACGCATCGATATTGGCATTCTTCAAAATGTCGAAACCTTCTGCATAGGCCTGCATCAGGCCGTATTCGATGCCGTTATGAACCATCTTGACGAAATGTCCGGCGCCGACCGGGCCGGCATGAATGTAACCCTGCTCGATACGCGGATCGCGCCCCTCGCGCCCCTCGGTGCGCGGGATATCGCCGACGCCCGGCGCCAACGCGGCAAAAATCGGATCGAGGCGATCGACCACGGCCTTGTCGCCGCCGATCATCATGCAATAGCCGCGATCGATGCCCCAGACGCCGCCTGAGGTGCCGACATCGACATAATGGATGCCGCGCTCTTTGAGCGCCTTGCCGCGCCGCACGTCGTCCTGCCAGAACGTGTTGCCGCCATCGATGATGACGTCGCCATTCTCCATCAGTTTTGACAATGCATCGATGGTAGCTTCGGTGATCTTGCCCGCCGGCAGCATCACCCAGGCGGTTCGCGGCTTCTCGAGCTTTTTGACAAAATCTTCCAGCGCGCCCGCGCCGAGTGCGCCGTCGGCGGCGATGGCGGCAACCGCCTTGGGGTCCTTGTCGTAGACGACGGTTGAGTGTCCGTGTTTCATCAGCCGGCGGACGATATTGCCGCCCATTCGCCCCAAGCCGATCATGCCGAGCTGCATTTTTTTACACCCTTATTGTTTCTTGAGCATGATCTCTTTCCGAAAACCGGTACCCATTTTTCGGAATCATGCTCTAATTTAGAGCCGCGACAATCGCGCTATCGAGCATCTTTAGCCCAGCGTCGAGATCGCCCTTAAGATGGACCCGTAGCGCGCGGCGGCCGCGCTCGGTCAGCACGTCGAAATCGCCGCGGGCCTGCGCGGCCTTGATCACCCCAAAACTCGCTTTTTGGCCGGGGACCGGGAGATCCTTGGCATCGTCCGATGTGATCTGCAGGAACACGCCGCTGTCCGGCCCCCCCTTATAGGCCTGGCCGGTGGAATGCAGGAAACGCGGGCCGAACTCGGCGCAGGTCGCTACATGGCGCTTGTCGCGCACCTCAAGCCGCATGTGCTGCAACGCGTCGATATGCGCCGGATCGCGCTCGATATAGGCGAGCAGTGCCACATAATCGTCCGCATGGGTGCGCGCGAGATGGGCTTTCACCCACGAGCGAAGATCGCCATTGGCGCCCGCCTTGCGCAGGTCGGCGGCATTTCTCTCGTCGGTATAGAGATCGGCTTCCGCGCTGGACATTACCGGCTGTTCCGGCGGCAGCGTGCCGGATTTTTCGAACGCCGCGGTCAGCTCCCGGGTCTTGATCTTGGCGGCCTCGACGTCCGGTTGGTTGAACGGATTGATGCCGAGCACAGCACCGGCGACCGCGGTCGCCATCTCGAATCGGAAAAATTCCTGGCCGATATGGTCGATCGATTTCATGACGATGCGGACCACGGGATGGCCGGCCTTCTCCAGCGCGGCGAGCTTGTCATCATGCACGGCGTCGCCTTCGCCTTCGGTGCCGATATCGATGAAGAAGCGGTCGTCGCCATAGACCGAGGGATCGCCAAGCGGCTCGCCGTCGATCGGGATCAGGCCCTTGCCTTCCTTGCCGGTGGATTCCGCGATCAGCTGCTCGGCCCAGGCGCCGAAATCGGAAATCTTCTTGGACGAGACGATCGTCACCTTGTCGCGGCCGTCGAGACCGGCGAGCCCCATGCCGAGGCCGAGCTGCACGCCTGGATTTTCCTGCGGCGGCACGTCCGGTCCGCAGGAGCGCACCATCGCGAGCGTGTGGTTTATCAAGGTGCGAACATCGATGCCGGCCGCTGCCGCCGGCACCAAACCGAACGGCGACAGCACGGAGTAGCGTCCGCCGATGCTGGGATCGCCGTGGAAGATGCGGGCAAAGCCTTGGCTGATCGCGACCCTTTCCAATGATGAACCGGGATCGGTCACCGCGATGAACCGATGTCCGGTCTTGTCGGCACCGATCGCCTTGGACACGCGGGCGAAGAAATAATCCTTCATCGCGTTGGGTTCGGTGGTGCCCCCGGATTTGCTCGAAACGATGAACAGGGTTCTGGTGATATCGACCGCCTGCTCCATCGCGCGGACCTGCGCCGGATCGGTCGAGTCAAGAACGTGCAACTTGGGGAAGCCGGGCTTTCTTGGAAAGGTTTCCGCCAGCACTTGGGGCCCAAGGCTAGATCCGCCCATGCCGAGGACCACGGCATCGCTGAAATTTTGTCCTTTGACGCGCTGCGCAAAATCCTCGTAGTCGGCGATATCGGCCGATGCAGGGCTCGTCAGCCAGCCGAGCCATTTGTCCTCGTCGGTACCGGTCCATACCGTTTTATCGCGGCTCCAGATCCGCCGAATTTTCGCCGATCCGCGCCATTCCTCGGTTGCGGTGTTCACGGCTTTGTCGATGTCGTTGCCGAGCTTCAATTCCTGGCGGTCGATGCCGGCACCGAGCACGGTAGCGCGCTTATGCGCGACCGCCCCGTAAAGCTTGTCAGCGGCGTCCGCAAAGAGTTTCACGCCATCCTTGACGAGCTCCGCCGTGATCGCATCGAGCGAAATGCCTGACTTCTCGAGCTCGGCGAGCACGCGCCGCGCATCCTCGACATTTTCTTCCAGACTGTCGCGCACCTTGCCGTGATCGCGGAAGGCGTCGAGCGTTGCCGGCGGCACGGTGTTGACGGTGTTGGGGCCGATCAGCTCCTCGACGTAGAGCACGTCGCTATAGTCCTTGTTCTTGGTGCCGGTCGAAGCCCACAGCAGACGCTGCGGTCTTGCGCCCTTGGCGGCCAGCTTCTCCCAGCGCGGTCCTGAAAACAGCCGCTTGTATTCCCGATAAGCGAGCTTCGCGTTGGCGATGGCGACCTTGCCCTTCAGCGCGGCGAGGCGCTCCTTCTCGGTCGGGTCATTGGCGCGAGCGATCTTCTCGTCGAGCTGCTTGTCGACCGCGCTATCGATGCGGCTGACGAAGAAGCTCGCGACGCTCGCGACATGGGACGGATCGCCGCCGCCGGCGACATATTTTTCGAGGCCGGCCAGATAAGCCTCGGCGACCTGCACATAGACCTGTTGTGAGAACAGAAGCGTGATGTTGATGCTG
>DATBYN010000350.1:0-2058 GCA_036513695.1 Bradyrhizobium sp.
ACGCGGCAAAATATCGCCGCCGGCCTCGCTTCATGCGCCTGTGTCGGCCTGCTGTTCCTGTCAGCACAATTTTGGGGAACGATGGCCGTGCCCGAGGCGGAGTTCGTCCGCTATTTGCAAGGCCGGATGGCCGATCCCACAAAGACCAATTTCCTGAGCTTCAGTTATATCTGGTATCAGCCGCTTTCCCGCGAGATCCACGACACCTGGGAGCGCATGCCCTCCAACATTTTGGGCGTCCCGGTGTTCGCATTGCTGATCTGGCTGCACACGCCGCTGTGGCGACATTTTGCCGATCTCATTCGATCATTGTCGGATGAAATCCACCGCCGTGTCGTCATCGCGGCCATCGTCACGGTGAGCTGCGCCTATCTCGTGATGTTCGCAATGGTGTTCGACTATTCACGATGGATTTCGAACTGGGCGGTCTGCATGTTCTTGATATTGCATGCGGTGAAGACCTTGCCGGCCTCCAAGCAGGTGGCGTTGATTTCGGCGGATGATCGCAAGACAAACGTTTTCGGCTGGATCATCACGCTGATTCCGCGCGTCGGAATTGTGCGGCCGTTTTAACTCTTCCGTCGTCCCTGCGAAAGCAGGGACCCATACGCCGTGTCCCCTCGTATTAAAGAACGCAGTTCGCCGGCTTTTCGCGCCACACGACCAGCGGTGGTTATGGGTCCCTGCTCTCGCAGGGACGACGGGAGATTAGATCTTAGCCCGCCTGATCCGCACGTAGAGCGCGCCCTCGCCGCCGTGGCCGATATGGGCTTCCTCAAATCCCACCACCAGCGCACGGAACTCGGGAAGGCTCAGCCATTGCGGCACTTGGCGGCGCAGCACGCCGCGCTCGGATTCGGCGCCCATTTTGCCCTTGCCGGTGATGATGAGAACAAACGTCAGGCCGTCATGGTGGGCGCGTCGCAAGAAGCCCGATAGCGCGCGGTGGGCGCGTGTCTGCGTCATGCCGTGCAGGTCGAGCCGGGCGTCGATTTCCTTGCGCCCACGCGACAATTGCGAGCGCTCGCGGCGCCCAAGCGGCGCCAATGGCGGTGCTTCCGATTTGGCCGATCGAACAGCGAGCGGAGGCGATTTTTGTGGAGCTGCGTGCTTCGCAAGCGCCGGCGTTTCCGGAGCCGATGAATCAACCGGCGTCTTCGCAACGCGAGGCTTCTTCCGCAGCGGCTTTGTCTGTTTGGCAACGCTCTCCCACAACGCCCGCTCTTCTTCGCTCAGGTTACGCTTGCGCCGTGGGGGCGCGGGCAATTCCGGGATTGAGGTCGAGCGCTTCATCGGCCGCCGTGGTGATAACGATGGCGACGGACTTCAGGGCTCGGCTTGATGTTCGGCCGCGGCTCGGGCAACGGCACCACTTTCGGGGCGGCGGTTTGAGGTGTCGAGGCTTGTGCGACGGCAGACTGGGTTGGCGTTGCCGCGGCGTTCTTCTGGTCTTTCGGCTGACCCTTCGAAGCATCAGTTGGCGGAAACAGCTTTGCGATTTTTTCCGATGGCCGCGGATCCGGCACCGGCATCTTGCGGCCGCGCGCGGCCGGATCAAGGCTCTTCGGCACCAGCATGACAAAATGCATATTGTGCCGAAGCCGGCCGGAGACTTTTCCGGCTTCGACGCCGGCGCCGAAATAGAGATCGGCGCGCGCCGGCCCGACGATCGCGGACCCCGTGTCCTGCGCGATCATCAGCCGGTGGAACGGCGTTTTCGACACTTCCGACTCGATCGGCAGCTCGCCCTCGATGAAGAACGGCGTGCCGTAGACATGCAGCGCCTTGTCAACCGCGATCGAGCGGCCCGGCGTCAGCGGGACGCCCTGGGCGCCGACCGCTTCATCCTTGTCGGACAGATTTACTTCGCGAAAGAACAGGTAGGCCCGATTCTGCCGCCGCAATTCCTTGGCGCCGTCGGGGTTTTGATCCATCCATTCCCTGATCTTCTGCATCGACATCTGCTCTTTCGGGATGATGCCGCGGTCGATCAGGATGCGCCCCACTGCCGTGTAGGGATAGCCATTATGCGCGTCGTAATTGATGCGGATGGTCGAG
>DATBYN010000351.1:0-14837 GCA_036513695.1 Bradyrhizobium sp.
ACTTTCCGCACCAGTTCGACGCCTGTTTGGGCCTCGATCGGCGTCAACCCGGTGAGCACCTCGTCGAGCAGCAGCAGCTTTGGTTCGGTCGCGAGCGCACGCGCGACCTCGATGCGGCGTTTTTCCGACGGAATCAATTCGCTGGCGAGCACGTCGGCGCGGCCGGCGAGACCGCAAAATTCGAGCACGTCATGGGCCTTGCGGCGCGCCACGCCCATCACCGTGGTGCGGATCAGCGCGCCGACGATGACGTTGTCGATGACACTCATGGTCTCAAAACTTTTGACGACCTGAAACGTGCGCGCGATGCCGCGCTGGCAGCGCTCGGCGGCGGGGAGCGCGGTGACGTCTTCGCCGTCGAACACAAGCGAGCCTTGGGTCGGCGGCAGCACGCCCGCGATCAGGTTGAACAGCGTCGACTTGCCGGCGCCGTTGGGGCCGATCAGGCCGACGATCTCGCCGTGACCAACCGAAATCGAGATGTCGCTGTTGGCGATCAGGCCGCCAAAGCGCTGCCAGACGCCGCGGGTTTCCAGGAGCGCCGTCATCGCGCGGTCTCCTTGCGGCGGCGCGAAAAAAGCCCGACCAGGCCTTCGGGGCGCGCCAGCGAGATCAGCACGATCAGGGTGCCATAGACGATCAGGTCTACGCCGCGGCCGGAACCGCCGATGAAGGAGCGCGTCAGTTCGGTGAGCGGGATCAGGATGACCGCGCCGAGCACCGGTCCCCACAGCGTACCGATGCCACCGAGCACCGCGGGCAGCGCCATCAACAGCGAGAACTGAAAGCCCATGACGCTTTCGGGATCGATGTAGGACACGAACTGCGCGTAAAAACTACCGCCGACCGCGGTGAGGAACGCAGAAACCGCCGCTGCGCCCATCTTGGAGTTGAACACCACCACGCCAAGACTTTCAGCGGCGTCCGGATTGTCCTTTACGGCGCGCCACCAGTAGCCCCATTTTGAGTCCTCCAGCCACCAGGTGACGAGCCAGGCGATGCATGCCAGCACCAGGGCAAAGTAGAAATAAGGCAGCTTGCTGCGGGTGAACTGAAAATAGAGCCAGCTGTCGTGGCGCACGGGAATGTCGATGCCGAGCGCAGCGCCGGCCCAATTCCAGTTCTGAAACAGTAACAACGCAGTCTCGGCAATGACGATGGTGGCAATGACAAAATAATGGCCGCGCAGCCGGAAACAGGGATAGCCGAGCGCCATCGCGATGAGCGCCGATATCGCGCCGCCCGCGAGCATGCCGAACCACGGCAGCACGCCGAATTTGGTGAAGAGAAGTGCTGTGGTATAGGCGCCGAGCCCAAAATACAGCGCATGGCCGAGCGAGATTTGTCCGCAATAGCCGGACAGGATGTTCCAGCTCTGCGACAACGCCGCATACATCAGCGTCAGCACCATGATGTTCTGGACGTAGACGTCCTTGACGAACAGCGGCACCAGCGCTGCGATGATCGCAAAACATCCGGCAACCAACAAATCGCGGCGGCGGCGCTCAGCAAATGTCTTGTCCATCAGATCGACCCGAATAGGCCGCGCGGCCGGATGAAGACCACCAGCAGATAGACCGCGTAGATGCCGACCGATTTTAACGACGGCGGCAGGATCAATGCGGTGGAGGCTTCGACCAGACCGACGACGATGCCGCCGGCAAAGGCGCCGAACACACTGCCAAACCCGCCCAGCGCCACCGTGACATAGGCGATCAGCGCAAAGGAGGCGCCGACATCGGGATAGATGTAGAAGAATATCGCCATGATGGCGCCGGCCAAGCCCACCAGCGCAGCACCCAGCCCCCAGCCCAGCGCGAACACCCGGTTTTTGTCGATGCCGACCAACGCCACCGCGCCGGCGTCCTCGCGCGTGGCCTCAAGCGCGCGGCCGAAATCGGTGCGGTTGATGAAGAAGTAGAGCCCGACAAAGGCAGCGACCGACACGGCCGCGCCGGCGAGCTGCGGCACGGGCAGGAAGATGCCGGCCACCGAGACGGTCTTGCCGCCAAGATACGAATGCGTAACGCTGCGATAATCCGGCGTAAAGAAGTACTGCGCGAGCCCGCGCATCACGATGGCGAGCCCGAAGGTCGAAAAAATCTGTACCATGCCGGCATTGGCTTTCGCCCGCACGGCAAAGCGCACGATCAGGAGATAGACGGCAGCCCCGAACACGAACAGCGCGGCTGCGACCAGCGGCGCCGCCAGCAAGGGATCGACGGCCAGGAACGCGAACAGGAAGAACGTCGCATACATCGCGATCATGAGGAATTCGCCATGGGCGAAATTCACCACGTCCATCAGCCCGAAGATCAGCGCCAGCCCCACGGCGATCAGGCCGTAGAGCAGCCCCATCAGTAGGCCGCTGGCGAGACTCTGGATAATGGTCTCTGCGGTCACGTCCCCCGCCCCCTGCGCCGGCCGATCACTTCATCGGCCAGACGGCTTCGGCGACGGCGGCTTGCGGCGGGGAGATGGTGACGAACTTGCCGCCGATATATTGCAAGAGCACCGGATCGGCGTCGTTGTTCTGGCCCATCTCGTCGAACTTCACGCGCTTCCACGGCATGATGGTCTGCTCGCCCGGGATTTCGGTCGCGGCCAGCGCCGCCCGGATCTTTTCACCCTCGGTCGACTTGGCGCGATTGATGGCGTCGGCCAAAACGATCAGCGCCATGAACTCGCGCGATGTGTTGTCGTTCAAGTCCTTGCCCGACTTCTCCTTGAACATGGCGTTGATCTTGCCGACCATCGGCCGCTTGGCCGCGAGATCGAGCGAAAAGCTGCCTCGGGTAATCACGCCTTCGAGCTTGTCGCCAACAGCATCGTACAACGCCTTCTCCGAAAAGCCTGCGGCCTGCGCCACGATGGCGTTCGGCTTGTAGCCGAGTTCGGCCATGGTCTTGACCAGCAGGATACCGTCGGTGGTGTAGCTCGAGGGCATCAGTACGTCGGCATTCGCCACCTTGAGCTGCTGAACCTCTGCCGACAGCGACGGCGAGTTGGCGCGGTATTTGATGTCGGCAACGATCTTGTAGCCGAGCGCATTGGCGAGCTTGGTCTGCGCGTTCGCGGAGTCGGTTCCGAAGATCGTGTCCTCGTGGAACAGCGCCAGCGTTTCGATCTTCGTGCCCTTCTTCTTCATGGCATCGTAAAAGTCGAACATGGCCTTCGAGAACATTTCGTCATGGGGAGCCGCGCGGAAGAAGAATTTCAGGCCACGTGTATGCAGGCTCGGCGATGAGTTATCGGCCGATACAAACGGGATCTGATAGCGCTCGCAGGTCTGGCTCACCGTGACCGCGACCGCGCTCTGATAGGTGCCGACGATCGCGGACACCTTCTCCTGGGTGATCAGGCGCTCGGCTTCGGCGCGGCCCTTCTGAGGGTCGCCTTGGTGGTCGGCATAAACAAGGCGAATCTTGGCACCGCCGAGTCCTGCCAGTCCTTCGTCGTTGGCGAGCGGCAGATCGAAATCATACTTATTGTTGATGACTTCAAGTGCCGTCTCATATGCCTTCTGCGCATCGACGCCCTGCTGGGCGCTGGCACCGGAAAATGGATAGGTGACGCCGATCACCACTTCGGTGGTTTGCGCACGCCCCGCAACCGGAAGCAGCGCAGCCGTGGCGGTGGCGCCAAGCAATACATTTCGCCGAGTGATGGTCATACCAAAATCCTCTGTGTGATGCGAAAGCTATCGATGAAACGTTTGAAGGTGACGGTAAAGCCTGAAAGTGCAGCAAAAGCTGCCCATTAAAGCACGGCCAATTGCTTGTTCCGCAGATCCGTCACCAGCATCAATCCGGGTGCGTGCGTAATTGCAAACGGCAGTTTTGCTGCCGCGATCACCGCTTGCGGGGTCACGCCGCAGGCCCAGAACACCGGGATCTCATCTTCTTCCACCGGCACCGGATCGCCGTAGTCGGGTTTTGCAATATCCCTGATCCCGATCGAATGCGGGTGGCCGAGATGAACCGGCGCGCCGTGCACGGAGGGAAATCGCGAGGTGATCTGCACCGCGCGGATCGCATCCTTAGGCTTGAGCGGCCGCATCGACACCACCATCGGGCCGGCGAACGGCCCCGACGGGTGGCAGGCGATATTGGTGCGGTACATCGGCACGCGCACCTTGCGCTCGATGTGGCGGATCGGCAGGCCCTCCTCCATCAACGCTTCTTCGAACGAAAACGAGCACCCGAGCACAAACGCGACCAGATCGTCGCGCCAATGCGCCATGATGTCGGTCGGCTCCTCTACCACCTCGCCGTCGCGCCAGACCCGATAGCGCGGCACGTCGGTGCGGACGTCGAGATCGATCCCGAGCGAAGGGATTTTGGAATTGCCGACGTCGGACATGCCGATGACGGGACAGGGTTTCGGATTGAGCTGGCAAAACCGGTGAAACGACGCGGCGAGCTTTTCCGGCAGGATCGCGAGATTGCCCTGGACAAAGCCGTTGGCGATGCCGGCGGTGGAAGTGGCCATGCCGGCGCGGCACGCCAACCGCGCCCGCAGGCTTGGAAGTGCATCCTTGTCACCCCGAAGCCCCTGCTCTGCCACTAAAACGGTCATGATTTCGTCCTGCCTATTATCTCGACAGGAGTGAAACTCAAGTCTACTATAAAGTCTAATCTTCCTTTCTAATTGAAATCGATAAATCTATTTTATCGATCTGGGTTTGACCGGATGGTGGACTTCAAGTCGATCGAGACGTTCCTGTGGGTGGTGACCCTGGGCAGCTTTCGCGGCGCAGCCCAGCGGCTCAACACCACCCAGCCGGCGATCTCGCAGCGGATCGCCCAGCTCGAGCGCGAGGTCGGGGTAAAGCTCCTGAACCGCGACCATCGGGTGGCGTCACCAACCCCGAGCGGCCGGCAGTTGATGGTCTACGCCGAAAAGCTGATCGGCCTGCGCTCGGAAATGATGGCGGCGGTCGGCGACCGCTCGGCGATGCGCGGCGTGTTGCGACTCGGCGTTGCCGAGACCATTGTGCACACTTGGCTGCCGCGGCTGATCAAGAGCGTCAACACCGCCTATCCCAACCTGTCGATGGAGATCGAAGTCGATATCACGCCGAACCTGAATGCGCGGCTACTGGCGCAAGAAGTCGAGCTCGCCTTCGTGCTCGGACCCTTGTCCACCTCCAGCGTGCGCAGCCGCGTATTGTGCGACTATCCCGTTGGCTTTCTGGCCAGTCCCGCGCTCGACCTCGGCAGCCGCCCGCTGACGGTGCACGATCTGGCAAAATTTCCGATCATTACCTTTCCGAGCAAGACGCAGCCCTATGAGATCGTGCGCTCGCTGTTCAACCGGCCCGATTTGCCGCCGATCCGGCTGCACGCCAGCGCCTCGCTCGCGACCGTCGTCCACATGGCGATCGAAGGGCTCGGCGTTGCGGTGATCCCGACCGCGATCGTCGAGAAGGAGCTGGCGAGCGGGCAGCTGCAACTGCTCTCGACCAACCTCAAAATCGCGCCGCTCACGTTTTCGGCAAGCTGGCTGGAATCCCCGGATACGGTCGCGGTTGAGCTGGTCGCAGAGCTGGCCAGCCAAATCGCGCAGTCGAGCGCCTTGGTTGACGCGCCGCCCCCGGCGCGTCATTGAAAGGCAACCGCCATGTCCGAAAATTCTGGAACAGAAGCATGAGCCCCGTCGCATCCAATCTGCAGATCGATTCCGCCCGCCTCTGGGATACAATTCACGAAACCGCAAAATTCGGCGCTACGCCGAAAGGCGGCGTGCGGCGGCTGACGCTCGGGCCAGAGGACAAGAAGGTGCGCGACTGGTTCCGCAAATCGTGCGAGGCGGCGGGCCTCGAGGTGCATGTCGATGCGTTGGGATCGATGTTTGCCCTTCGCAAAGGCCGCGACATGTCGAAGCCGCCGATTGGGCTGGGCTCGCATCTCGATACGCAACCGACCGGCGGCAAGTTCGACGGCGTGCTCGGCACGCTGGCCGCGCTTGAAGTCGTGCGCACGCTCAACGATGCCGGGATCGAAACGGAAGTGCCGATCTGCATCGTCAACTGGACCAATGAAGAAGGCTCGCGCTTTGCGCCGGCGATGATGGCCTCGGCCGCCTATGTCGGCGATTTCACCACCGACGATATTTTGTCGCGCAAGGACGCCGAAGGCGTCACGGTAGGCGAGGCACTCGACAGTATCGGCTATCGCGGCGAGAAGCCGGTCGGCACCCAGAAACTTTCGAAGTTTGTCGAACTGCACATCGAGCAGGGCCCGATCCTGGAAGCCGAAGGCAAGACCATCGGCGTGGTCGATTCCGGCCAGGGCGTGCTGTGGTATGACGGCAAGATCACCGGCTTCGAGAGCCATGCCGGTTCGACGCCGATGCCGCTCCGGCGTGACGCGCTCGCGAGCTTGTCGGAGATCGTGCTGGCGATGGAGAGCATTGCGAAAAAGCACGGCCCCAACGCGGTCGGCACCATTGGCGAAGCCGTGATCGCAAAACCCTCGCGCAACGTCATTCCCGGCGAGATCGCCTTCACCATGGATTGCCGCAGTTCCGATGCCGCAATCATGGCCGCGCTCGACAAGGATTTGCGCGCGGCGATCGCCGGGATCGCGGCGCGGCGCAAGGTCGAGGTCACGATCGATCTGGTCTGGCACAAGCCGCCGACCCATTTCGACGCCAAACTGGTCGATGCGGTGGAAAATGCCGCCAGGGCGCTCGGCTATTCCAACCGCCGCATCACGTCCGGCGCCGGTCACGATGCCTGCAATCTCAACACCATCATGCCGACGGCGATGGTGTTCGTGCCCTGCAAGGACGGCGTCAGCCACAACGAACTTGAGGACGCGACGCAGGTCGATTGCACGGCAGGCGCCAACGTGTTGATGCATACGGTGCTGGCGCTCGCCGGCGTCGCCTCCTGACAAGAAACGGAGAATCTCGGTGCGCGGAGTTTTTGTCGATGCCAACCCCTCGCTAGCGGATATTTTCGAGCGACTGAACAAGGCTGGCGATCCGCCGGTGCGCATCAACCGCAATCCCGACATCACTTCGGACCAGATGCCCGCTTTGCTCGACGGCGCCGAGATTGTCGTCATCGATCACACGGCGCTGCCGACCGACGTCGCGCGGCGCTGCACGGGTCTAAAACACGTCGTCTTTCTCGGCACCGGCGCGCGCAGCTACATGAATCCCGACGAGCTCGCCGAACTTGGCATCGAAGTCCATTTGATAAAAGGTTATGGCGACACGGCGGTCGCCGAATGCGCCATCGCGCTGATGTGGGAGGCCGCGCGCGGCATTGCGAAAATGGACCGCGAGATGCGCGCCGGCAATTGGCTCCGCGAAGACGCCATGCAGTTGACCGGCAAGACGCTCGGCCTGATCGGCTTTGGCGGCATCGCCGCCGAAGTCGCCCGCATCGCGCTCGGCAGCGGCATGCGCGTCATCGCCTGGAACCGGACGCCCAAACATTTTGCCGGCGTGGAATTCGTGGATATCGATACGCTTTTGGCGCAGAGCCAGATCGTCTCGCTGCATCTGCTGTTGAACGATGAAACCCGCGGGTTTATCACGGCAAAGCGCATCGCGGCGATGCGACCGGGCGTCATCCTTGTCAACACCGCGCGCGGCGCCATCGTCGATGAAGCCGCGATGATCGACGCGCTGAAGTCGGGCCACATCAGGCATGCCGGGCTCGACGTTTTCAATGTCGAGCCATTGCCGAAGGATCACCCGCTGACGAAATTACAAAACGTGACGCTGTCGGCGCATTCGGCGTTCCGCACGCCCGAGGCAAGCAAGAATCTCATTCATGCGGCGTGGGAGCATTGCCGAAGGATTGTGAAGGGGTAAACCCCACCTCGTCGTCCCGGCCTTGAGCCGGGACGACGGAGAAATTCCTACTCCACCATCTCTGCCACAGCTCTGCCGCACGCCCCCGTGTCAGCATTGCCGCCGAGATCCCTTGTGCGCAGCGTGCGTTCGCCGAGGGTACGTTCGATCGCGGTGACGATTGCCGCCGCCGCCGGCTTCTCGCCGAGATGCTCCAGCATCATCGCGCCGGACCAGATCATGCCGATCGGGTTGGCAATGCCCTGGCCCGCGATATCGGGCGCCGAGCCATGCACCGGCTCGAATACCGAAGGGAAATCGCCTTCCGGATTGATATTGCCCGAGGGCGCTATCCCGATGGTGCCGGTGCAGGCCGGGCCGAGATCGGACAAGATATCGCCGAACAGGTTGGAGCCGACGACGACGTCGAACCAGTCCGGGTGCAGCACGAAATTCGCGGTGAGAATGTCGATGTGGTACTTGTCCCACTTCACGGTCGGATATTTTTTCGCCATCGCCTCCACGCGCTCATCCCAATACGGCATCGTAATCGAAATGCCGTTGGATTTTGTTGCCGAGGTCAGGTGCTTCTTCGGCCGCGACTGCGCCAGATCAAACGCGAATTTCAGAATGCGATCGACGCCGATGCGCGTCATGACCGTCTGCTGGGTAACGAATTCCCGCGCAGTGTCCGGGAACATTCGCCCGCCGACGGAGGAATATTCACCTTCGGTATGTTCGCGCACCACCCAGAAATCGATATCGCCGGGTTTTCGGTTGGCGAGCGGTGACGGCACCCCCGGCATCAGCCGGACCGGGCGAAGGTTGACGTACTGATCGAATTCCCGGCGGAATTTGATCAGCGACCCCCACAATGAAACGTGATCGGGGATCTTTGCCGGCCAGCCGACCGCGCCGAAATAGATCGCGTCGTGCTTGCCGATCTGGTCCTTCCAATCCTCCGGCATCATCTCGCCGTGCTTTTCGTAATATTCCCAGGACGCAAAGTCGAAATGGTCGAAATGCACGGCAACACCGTGCTTTTTCGCGGCCTGCTCCAGCACGCGCAGGCCCTCCGGCATCACTTCCTCGCCGATCCCGTCGCCCGGAATGACCGCGATCCGATATTGCTTTTTTCCGTTGCTCATTGAAGAGATTCCTCAGATGTCCTGCCGCGCCGCCCACGCCGCCTATTCCAACAAATTGCAATGGACCAAACCGCGCTCCGGCGCAACGGTGCAGTGCAATGTTGACCGCTTCAAGGGCTGCAGCCTAACAGGTTAGGATACTTGCGACCGCATCAACTTCCCAACAAGAGAGAAAAACCCATGGACCTGCATTTGCGCGGCAAACGCGTCCTGATCACGGGCGCATCGAAGGGTATCGGCGCGGCCGCGGCCGAAGCCTTTGCCGAAGAAGGCTGCCACCTCCGCCTTGCCGCCCGCAGCGGCGACCAGTTGAAGGCGCTCAGTGAGCGCCTGCGCTCGGCCCATCAGATCGATGCCACCGCCCATGTCGTCGACCTGCGCAACCCTGCGGATATTGCGAGGCTGGTGAAAGATGCCTCCGACATCGACATCCTCGTCAACAATGCCGGCGATATCCCGGGCGGCTCGATCGACAAGATCGACGAGGCGACCTGGCGTCACGCCTGGGAACTGAAAGTGTTCGGCTATATCAACCTGACGCGCGCGATCTACGCCCAGATGAAAGCGCGCGGCCATGGCATTATCGTCAACGACATCGGTGCTGCCGGCGAAAAGTTCGACGCCAATTATATCTGCGGCAGCGCCGGCAATGCGGCATTGATGGCATTCACCCGCGCACTCGGGGGAAAAAGCCTCGCCGACAACATCCGCGTGGTCGGCATCAATCCGGGGCCGGTCGGCACCGATCGCCATGTCACGTTGCTCAAGACCCGCGCAAAACACCAGTTCGGCGACGAGAACCGCTACAAGGAATTTCAAAAAGGTTTGCCGCTCGGCCGTCCCGCGCATGCCCGCGAGATCGGCGACCTGATGGCGTTTTTGGCCTCCGACCGCTCCGGCTACACGTCAGGGGTGATCTTTACGGTCGATGGCGGGATCAGCGCGGGCTGGGGGTAACGGCGCTCCGCGCACCATCGTCATTGCGAGCAGCGCAAGCGACGAAGCAATCCATCTAGGGCTTCACGCCATGCGAGATGTGGCACGAACAGGAGACATAAGTGGCATCCGATCAGGAACTGGTGCGGGCGACGGCATGCGCCGTCGTCGACAAACTGAAATCAGGCGACGTCACGCCGCTCGATCTGCTCGACGTGCTGGAGCGGCGGATTGCGGAAGTCGACGGCAAAGTCAACGCCCTACCGACGCTGTGCTTCGATCGCGCCCGCGGCCGTGCGAAGGCGCTGATGCAAAAGCCGGCCGCAGAGCGGGGCCTGCTTGCCGGCCTGCCGTTACCGATCAAGGACCTGTTCCATGTCGAGGGCGTAAAGAACACGCAGGGCTCACCGATCTTCAAAGACCACATCTCCGTGCGGTCCGACATCGCGGTCGAACGCCTCGAAGATAATGGCGCCGTGATCTACGCCAAATCCAACACGCCGGAATTCGGCGCCGGCGCCAACACCTTTAACGAGGTGTTCGGCGCGACCCTGAATCCCTGGGACCTGTCGCGCTCTGCCGCCGGCTCCTCGGGCGGCGCCGCGGTTGCACTCGCGACCGGCACGGCATGGCTCGCCCATGGCACCGACATGGGCGGCTCGCTGCGCAATCCCGCAAGTTTCTGTGGCATCGTCGGGATGCGGCCGAGCATCGGCCGTGTTGCGCACACTCCCACCTTCAAGATCGATCGCAATCTGACGGTGCACGGCCCGATGGCGCGCAATATCGAGGACACAGCGCTATTGCTCGATGCCATGAGCGGCGAGCATCCGGCCGATCCGCTGTCGCTGCCCGCGCTGCCGGCCTCGTTCCTGTCCGCCGCGCGCTCCGGCAAAGGACCAAAGCGCATCGCCTATTCGCCCGATCTCGGCATCACGCCTGTCGATCCCGAGGTCGCCGGCATCACAAGGAAGGCGGCTGAACGCTTCGCCGAGGCCGGCGCGATCGTCGAGGAAGCGCATCCGGACCTGCGCGAAGCCCATGAGTGTTTCCATGTGCTGCGCGCGTTCGATTTTGCCGTCAGTAAAGCGGCGCTGCTGCGCAGCAAGCGCGATCAGCTGAAACCCGAGGTGATCTGGAACATCGAGGAAGGGTTGAAACTCACCGTCGAACAGCTCGAGCGCGCCGAAGGCCAGCGCGTCGCGATGGCCGCGCGTATGCTTGAGTTCTTTAGGACATACGACCTGCTGCTGGCACCGGCCACTATTGTGGCGCCGTTTCCGGTCGAGAACCGTTATGTCGCCGAATGCGCAGGCACAAAATTCGACAATTACGTCCAGTGGCTCGCGATCGTCTACGCCATCACGCTGACGTGTTGCCCGGCGCTGTCGTTGCCTTGCGGCTTCACCGCGTCGGGCCTGCCGGTCGGACTGCAGATGGTGGCCTCTCCGCGCGGCGAGGCGCAGCTGCTCGCCGGCGCAAAGGTCCTTGAAGATATCCTGGGCGTGCGCGGCACGACACCGATCGATCCGAGGCCGGCGAAGTAGCCGGCAGGGCGGCGATTTGCGCAGTACGGCTGCACCGCTATAATCGGGCAAACACCGCGCGGAAGAGACAAGCGCGGATCGCGGAGGGACGTTCGCCATGGCCAGAAAGCTCAAAATACATGTCGATCAGGAGAAGTGTCAGGGCCACGCCCGCTGCAAGTCGCTGGCTCCTGAATTGTTCGAACTCGACGAATACGGCAACGCACATGAAATCGGCGACGGCTCCGTTCCAGACGGACTTGAGGACAAAGCGTGGCTTGCCCAGGCCAATTGTCCGGAAATCGCGATCGAAGTGATCGAGGAATGAAGCCCGAAACCATATTCCCGAACACTATTCGCAACAAATCGTACAAGCATTGATGGAGACCTGACGTGACTGATCAAGCTGCAAGGCCGGTAGCCGATCATTTCGATCTCGCCGACGCCGAGCGCCGGATCAAGGCGATCTTCATCGGCTCGGTCGGCAATCTCGTCGAATGGTACGATTTCTACGCCTACACGGCGTTCGCGCTGTATTTCGCGCCGGCCTTCTTTCCGAACAGCGATCCGGTGGTGCAGCAGCTCAATGCCGCCGTGTTGTTCGCGGCCACGTTTTTGATGCGGCCGCTCGGCGGCTGGCTGTTCGGCTTCATCGCCGATCGCTACGGAAGACGATTGTCGCTGACCTTGTCCGTGCTCTGCATGTGCTTCGGCTCTCTGATCATCGCGGTCACGCCGACCTATGCCTCGATCGGTATCGCTGCTCCAGCCATCCTGGCGCTGGCGCGGATCATCGAGGGCTTGAGTCTCGGCGGCGAATACGGCGCCAGCGCGACTTATCTCAGCGAGGTCGCCGACCCCAACCATCGCGGCTTCTATTCGAGCTTCCAATACGTCACCCTGATCGGCGGCCAGCTCACTGCGATCGTCGTCCTGCTGCTGTTGCAAAAGGTGTTCTTGACTCCTGACGAATTGAAAGCATGGGGCTGGCGGATTCCGTTCGTGGTCGGTGCCCTGCTCGCGATTTTCGCCGCGGTGATGCGGCGCAAGCTGCACGAGACCGAGGCGTTCGAAGCCGCCAAGAAGATCGCAAAACCCAGCGGCTCGATCCGCGGCCTCCTGAAATATCCGCGCGAATTGTTGCTGGTGGTCGGCCTCACCGCCGGCGGCACCGCGGCGTTTTATACGTTCACGACCTATATGCAGACTTTTGTCAAATTGTCGGTTGGTCTGACCGAGGACCAAACCACATTCGTGATTTTCGGCTCACTGATTTTCGCGACATTGCTGCAGCCGACCTATGGCGCGCTGTCCGACCGCATCGGCCGCAAACCGTTGTTGATCTTTTTCGGCATCGCCGGCACGCTCGCCACGATCCCGATCCTGTCCACGCTCAAAGAGACAAAATCGCCGTTCATCGCCTTCCTCTTGATCTGCACCGCCTGGCTGTTCGTCGCCGGCTACACCTCGATCAACGCCATCGTAAAGGCCGAATTGTTCCCAACCAATGTCCGCGCGCTCGGTGTCGGCCTGCCTTACGCAATTACGGTATCCGTGTTCGGTGGCACGGCACCGGCGATCGCGCTCTATTTCAAAAGTCTTGGGCACGAGGAGTGGTTCTACTATTATCTAAGCGGCATGATTTTTCTGTCGCTGATCATCTACTCGACCATGCGCGACACCAAGCATGAATCAGCGATGCACCGTCACGAATAGCGGGAGCGCGACAAATGGCCGATGAGAACGAGCCGCCCCCGGACTCAAAGCTGACCCGCAGCAAGCAGCGCTGGGCGCGCGAGGGCAAATTCCTCACCGGAAAGACCTCGCGCCCCGAGGAGCAACGCCTGCCGTCGGGGCAACATCTCACCCGGGATTGGCCTGTCCTCGATCTCGGCCTAATGCCGCGGATTTCGAAGGAGCGCTGGCGGCTCGATGTCTACGGTGCGGTCGAGAAGCCGATTTTCTGGGATTTTGCGCAGTTCACGGCACAGCCGCAGGCAAAATTCACCTCCGACATCCATTGCGTCACCACCTGGTCGCGCTACGACAATCAGTGGCAAGGGCTCGCGACCCACGATCTTTTGATGGCCTGTCAGCCGCGCGATGAAGCCCGGTTCGTGGTGCTGCATTCCCACGACGGCTACACCACAAACCTCGCGCTGGAAGATTTTGCGGCGGAAGATACGCTGCTCGCGCATAGCTGGTCCGGCGCGCCGCTCGAGCCTGAGCATGGCGGCCCGGTGCGGCTGGTGGTGCCGCATCTCTATTTCTGGAAAAGTGCAAAATGGCTGCAGAGCATCGAATTCCTAGCGCATGATGCGCCCGGCTATTGGGAAGTCCGCGGCTATCACAACCGCGGCGACCCGTGGGCCGAGCAACGCTATTCCGGTGACTGACGCGGTGGCTCATCCGAACATGGAGAACGACATGCCGACGGAACGTTTCCAATTCGCAAGCGCGGAAGGCCACCAACTGGCGGCCGCGCTCGACCTGCCCGAGCGCGAACCTTTGGCGTATGCGTTGTTCGCGCATTGTTTTACCTGCGGCAAGGACGTGCTGGCGGCGAAGCGGATTGCGGTCGCGCTGGCCGCAAAAGGCATCGCGGTGCTGCGGTTCGACTTTACGGGCCTGGGCTCCAGCGAAGGCGATTTTGCCAATTCCACCTTCTCCTCGAACGTCGCCGATCTGGTGCGGGCCGCCGATCATCTGCGTGAAACGAGAAAAGCGCCGGCGATCCTGATCGGCCATAGCCTCGGCGGCGCGGCAATACTTGCCGCCGCCGGGCAAATTCCGGACGCCAAAGCCGTTGTCACTATCGCCGCGCCCTCCGATCCCGCCCATGTCACCGGGCTGTTCAAGGATCGCATCGAGGACATCCGCAAGCACGGCAGGGTGGAAGTGTCGCTCGCCGGCCGCCCATTTCAGATCAAACGTGAATTCCTCGACGACATCGCCGAGCACGGCCTGATGGCGCATGTGACGAACCTGCACAAGGCGCTGCTGGTCATGCATTCACCGACCGACGACACCGTCGGCATCGACAATGCGACGCGGATCTTCGTCGCCGCAAAGCATCCCAAGAGCTTTGTGTCGCTGGCGGGCGCCGATCATCTCTTGAGCGGCAAGCGCGACGCCGCCTACGTTGCGGACGTCATCGCCGCATGGGCCGAGCGTTATCTCGATCCGGTCGAAGGAGAGCAGGCGATGGATCTCGGCGAAGCGCCGCGCAACGTCGTGGTGCGCGAAACCCGCAACAGCAAATTCCAGCAGACGATTGCCGTCGGCCCGCATCGCATGCTGGCCGATGAGCCTATTGGTGCCGGCGGCGAGGACACCGGCCCGGGGCCGTATGACTTCGTGCTGGCCGGCTTAGGTGCCTGCACGTCGATGACGATGCGGATGTATGCGGATCGCAAGT
>DATBYN010000352.1:0-3998 GCA_036513695.1 Bradyrhizobium sp.
GCCACCATGATCGGGATCGCCGGTACTGCCGAAGGAGACCTGCCAAAATGATGCGCGGATGCACCCTTGCCGCGCGGCGGGAAATAAATAATTGAACAGTGGGGTGGACATGCAGAGAGCCTACCGGGACTAAGCCATGGATTCCCAGGTTCACTATTTGCCGCTGACGCCGGCCTTCTTCTCGATCCTGGTGATCTTGTTCGCCGGGCTGATCATCCTGATCCAGCTTCGCATTCTCAGATATGCCTATATGCGGCTCGGGATCGGTCCGGGCGCCGCATTGTTCTTGCTGTTCGGCTCGTTGATCGGCAGCTATTTCAACATTCCGATCACGGTGCTGCCCGGGAAGCAGGCGATGTCGGGACAGATCGTTGATTTCTACGGCATGCGCTATGTCGTGCCTTTTGTGACCTCATGGCCCGGTACGGTTCTCGCCGTGAATGTCGGCGGCGCGATCATTCCGACCATGATGTCCACCTATCTGGTGCTTCGATATCAATTGTGGCTCAAGGCAGCGATCGCGACCGCGGTGATCGCCGCGGTGATCCATTCGATGGCGACGCCGGTGCCGGGAGTTGGCATTGCGGTGCCGGTATTTTTGCCGGTCGTGACCACGGCCATCGTTGCGCTGATCCTATCGCGCGAATATGCGGCCCCGCTCGCCTATATCGGGGGATCAATGGGGACGCTTGTCGGCGCCGACCTTCTCAATCTGGACAAGATCGGCGGCCTCGGCGCGCCGGTCGCCTCGATAGGCGGCGCCGGGACCTTTGATGGTATTTTTCTCACCGGCATCCTCGCCGTCCTGCTCGCCGGTATCGCTTCGCCATCGCGGCCGCGGCCGGCCTGGTAAGGCCAGATACCCCGCGGGGCGGACATTCGCCCGCGCGAGTTGCCACACCCCTCAACTCCCCATAATAAGAATTGAAAAGCCACGGGGATTGGCGATCTGCATTCGATCGCTCATCTTCGGAAAAAAGAAGGGTAAGGGTTGCGCCTATGGAAGCTCGGACAAGCACTGCGGTCGGCCAGTGGTCGCCCTCGCCTGACGCAAGCCGCGTCGTCAAAAGCATTCATGCGATGCTGCATCCGCGCAATATCGTGCTGGTGGGAGCCACGGATAAGCCGGGCAACTATGCCGAGCGCATCTGGAACAATCTGATCAAATATAAATACGAGGGTGACCTCTATCCGCTCAACGCGCGGCGCGAGACGATCTGGGGCGTGCCCTGCTACAAGGATTTTTTAAGCCTGCCGGAAAAGCCCGATCACGTGCTGGTGCTGGTGCCGGCGCGTTTTGCGGTGCAGGTGATCCGCGACGCGGCCGCGGCCGGCGCCCGCTCGGCGACGATCGTGACCTCGGGCTTCAGCGAATTGCAGGACGATGAGAGCCAAAAGCTCGCGGCCGAGCTGCAGCAGGCGGTCCGGGAGACCGGGCTCGCCGTCACCGGACCGAATTGCCTCGGCAATTTGAGCGCCGGCGAAAATCTGTTCACTAACATCGACGATCGCATCGTCACGATGGAGGCCGGTCCGGTCGCGATCGCCGGCCAGTCCGGCGCCATCGTGATGGCGATCCGGCAGGCGCTGGAGGATCGCGGCGTCGGCGTCGGCTACATGGTCACGACCGGTAACGAAGCCGGCCTCGAGACCCCCGATTTGATGAGCTATTTTGCGGCCGATCCCTCGATCCGCGTGATCGTGGTCTATCTCGAGGGCGTGCGCAACACCAAGGGATTCCGCGAGGCCTGCAAGGCCGCGCGGGCGGCGGGAAAGCCGGTGATCGCCCTGAAACTCGGCGCCTCCGAGGGTGGACGCGCCGCGGCGATGGCGCATACCGGCGCGCTCGCGGGCTCGATCGAGACGTTCGATGCGATCTCGACCCGCGAAGGCGTGATCCGGGTGCGGGGTCTCGATGAGCTGATCGAGACCACCGAATGTTTTGTCCATGCCGATCCGCCCAAAGGCAATCGCCTCGCCGCGGTCACGCTATCGGGCGGCAAGCGCGGTCTCTTGATCGATGCGTTCTTTTCGGCCGGCTTGAACTTTGCGCCGTTGAGCAACGACGCCAGCGACAAGCTCGCAAAAATGCTGGGCCCCGGCTCTATCGTCGGCAATCCGCTCGATGCGGGCTTCGCTGCCGTGGTCGATCCCTCCGTCTACATGCAGTCGATCAAGATCATGATCGACGACCCCGACACCGACATCGTCATCATCGACGCTGAATTGCCGAAGGCGTCGCACGAATTGCGCGAGAAGAATTTGCGTATCGTCAACGAGATGGCGGGCGCTGCCAGTAAGCCCGTGGTCTATATCAGCGCGATGTCGATCGGTTTTACCGAATTCACCAAAGGCTTGCGCAAATCGCTGCCGCATATCGCCGTCATGCAAGGCCTGGATCGGGCCGTGGGCGCGATCAAATCATTGATCGAGTATGCGTCGCTGCGCAAAATAGTGCCGGAGATCATTTCAAGCTCCAGCGCTTCCGCGCGCGCGACACTCGAGAAGGTGCTGAAGAATGCCCACGGCGCGGCGCTCGACGAGGTCGCATCGAAGAAGCTGCTGAGGGCATACGGTATTCCGGTCTCGAAGGAGGAGATCGCGCAGACAGCGGCCGACGCCGTGAAGATCGCCAAGAAAATTGGCTTTCCGGTTGTCGCCAAGGTCGTCAGCGCGGAGATCCTGCACAAATCCGACATCGGCGGCGTGGTGCTGAATCTCAACAGCGCGGCTGAAGTGAAAAAGGCCTTCAACGACATCACCGCAAGGGTAAAGAAACTGAAGGGCAGGCCGAAGCTCGAGGGCATCCTGATCGCTCAGCAGGTCAAGGCCGAGCTCGAGCTGGTGGTCGGCAGCGCGCTCGACGCCGAGATGGGACCGGTGGTGCTGTTCGGCACCGGCGGCGTCGATATCGAACTGATGAAGGATGTCGCTTTCGCCGGGGCGCCGCTCGACGCGGCCGAAGCCAAAGAGCTGATCAACCGGACCAAAGCCGGCGTGAAGCTGAGGGGCTATCGCGGCAGGCCGGCGCTGCACGAGGCCTCCGCCGTCAAGGCCCTGGTCGGCCTGTCCAACCTGATGGCGGACGCCGGCAGCCGGATCGCGTCGATCGACGTCAATCCATTTCTGATCAATGCCAGGACCGGCGTCGCCGTCGATGCGCTGATCGTTCTCAACAATGCCGCCGCCAACCGTGCGGCCGGGCATTGATGCAGGGATCGGCGAACGACTAGGCCGAAGGTTGCAGGATTCGGCCGGGTTCGTCATTGGCAAAAGCAAACCGGACAGGTTACGCTGACGGCCTCTAAAGGCATCGAAGAATGCCCGCCATCAAGCCACGACCTTGTCTGGGAGGACAGCATGGGTATCTCGCAACGATCCTGGCCGATCGATCGGCGCGCTATTTTGAAGTCAAGCGCCGCCATTGCCGCGGTGCAATTCGCTTCACCCTTCATCATCAAGGCCCGCGGCGAAACGCCGGTGCGGATCGGAATGGTCGATCCGCTGACCGGAGTTTATGCCGCGATTGCGCAGGGTGAGGTGGTGGGCGCGAAATTCGCCGCCGAGCAGATCAACAACAAGGGCGGCATTCTGGGCCGGCCGGTCGAACTGCTGATTGAGGATTCCGCCAACGACGTCGGCACCGGGGTGCAAAAGACCCGGAAGCTGATCGAACGCGATCAGGTGAGCTTCATCGTGGGCGACGTGAATTCCGGCATCGCGATTGCGATGGCGCAGGTCACCAGCGAAAAAAAGGTGCTCCATATCGTCTCGGGCGGGCACACCGATCCCATCACCGGCGCGAACTGTTCGTGGAACGTGTTCAGGGTTTGCAACTCCACCACCATGGATGCCAACGCCATCGGCACCACGCTGATGGAGAAGTTCGGCAAGAAGTGGTACTTCCTGACGCCGGACTACGCCTATGGTCATTCGGTGCAGGCGGGCTTTGAAAAGCTGTTGAAAGCCGCGGGCGGCACCTCCGCAGGCTCGCTGGT
>DATBYN010000353.1:0-18765 GCA_036513695.1 Bradyrhizobium sp.
CGCTCGGTCGCTGGCTTCGAGCGCCGATTAAACGACATCACGTGTTCCGGCTGCCACCAGACCCGCGGCATCGGCGGTTTTCATTTTCCCGGCGTCGACTGGCTGGCCGCAAAACCCGACAATTCGATTGTCGTGCCGGCCTCGCCGCATTTCTTCGGCGACCAGATCCGCCGCCGCGATGTCTTGACCGCGTTCCGCGACGGCAAACGCCCGGATTTTTCGCGCGGCTTCTCCAGCCGGCCGCAAACGCGCGGCAGCACTGAATTGGCCGGCACCGAATACGAGGATGGCTGGGGCGCGCATTGCTATCTCCAGCGCCCCAACGCCGCCGACAACGACAAGAGTTTCAGGCCGTGGACCTGCGTCGAAGGGCTGGCGTGTCAGGTGGCGGGCCAGGCGACGCGAATGGGGATGTGTTTTGTGAAATAGCGCTGACCTCCATCGACGACGGCGGGCGCCTGGGTTAGTCTTGAGGAGGCTGATCGGACAAAGCGACGCGCGGGATGGGAAGGGCGGGCGATGAACGACAACACAAAACAGCGCAATCGCGAAATCGCCCAGAACGAAGCCGAACGGCAAACCACCAGCGACATCCGCGTCAGCGTATGGGCGGTCGCGATCGCCGTGATCCTCGGCGTTGCCGCCGTCGGCCTTTGGTGGCTGATCCGCAACAGCTAGGCGTAGTGCGTGAGCCGCTTGCCCGGCAATAAATCGTAAGCCGACCGCCAACCCGGCAGACTTGCGACCCGCCCGAGCCAGGCGTGCACGGCCGGATGGGTACCTGCAAAATCATATCCGGTCTCGTCGCTCGGATAGTGCAGATAGGCGATCATCGAAACGTCAGCCACCGTCGGACGCTCTCCGATGGCGAACGCGTTTCGCTGCAGATGTTGCTCCAGGATGCCCAGGAAGTCATCGAGGCGCCTGCGAAAATGTGCCAGCACGTGGACATCGGGAGACGGCGTGAAGGTCCGGTAGTAGCGATAGCTCGCCATGTAGCCGGTTAGCTTATGATTGTCCCAGAACAGCCAGCGCAGCACTTCGAATTTCTCCGCAGCAGTCTCGCCGCCAAACCTGCCATGTTGTTCGGCGAGTTTTAGCAGGATCGGCGCGGTCTGGGTGAGCCGCACGCCGTCTTCTTCGAGCACCGGAATCTCGCCCATCTCGTTGACCGTCTGACGCCACTGTTTGGTTCGCGTTACGCCGCCGCCGAAATCGGTCCACACCGGCTCGAAGCTCTGGCCGCAGAGGGTGAGCATCAGCGCCAGCTTGTAGCTGTTTCCCGATTCCGGGAAATAATGCAGCCGGTAGGTTGGCATGCCTTACGTTCCCTTCACGCCACCGCGCCGGACGCCCGCAATTGCCGGATCGCCGCCTCATCGTAGCCGGCTTCTCGCAACACCTCGTCGCTGTGCTCGCCGATGGCGGGTGGATGCCGCGGCGTCTTCTTCTTGCTGCCGTCGATCCAGATCGGGCTGTTGACGGTGAGCATGCCGTCCTCCTCGAACGGCACCAGCACTTCGTTCTCGATCATCTGCTTGTCGTGCGGAATATCGTCGAGGATACCGACCACGCCGAACACCAGCCCATTGCCGTCTAGTATCTTGCGCCATTCGGCGAGGTCTCTTGTCGCAAAAATCTCATCGAACAATTTGATCAGTTCCAGCGACCGCTTGTGGCGGTCCGGCTTGGTCGCAAATCTGGTATCGCTGACGAGATCCTCGCGCTCCAAACAGCGCGCCAGCGTCGGCCATTGCCGTTCCTCGTTGAGCAGCGAGAGGATCAGCCAGCGGCCGTCCCTGCATCTGTAATGATTGGTCACCGCATTGAGCGCGTGCTCGCGCGGCCGCCGCTCGCCGAATTTCGCGCCAACCAGCTTGGCTTGCGCCAGGATGCCGTTGGCCCAGATGCCATTGGCCATCAGGTTCGAGCTGACATGCGAACCCTTGCCGGTGCGCTCGCGCTTGTAGAGCGCAGTGACAATCGCGCCGTAAAGCGCCATCGCGCAGGGATGGTCGCCCATGCCGGCGACCGAGCGCGCAGGCGTAGTCGTGGTATCGGCGCGCACCAGATCCATCAGGCCGGAGCGCGCCCAATAGGCGTTGCTGTCGAAACCGGGCTTGTTGGCCTCGTCGCCCTTCTCGCCGTAGCCGGTGAACGAGGCATAGATCAGGCGCTCGTTGAGCGGAGCAAGCTTTGCGTAGGTTAGCCCGAGCCGCTCGCGCACCGCCGGCGGGAAGTTGGTGATGAAAACATCTGCCTCCCCCGCAAGGCGATGCAACACCGCCTGTCCCTCAGCCTTGGAGAGATCGAGCGCAAGGCTTCGCTTGTTGCGGGATTCCAGCATCCACGCGAAATTGTGCGGAGAGTGCGGATATCCCGGCAAGTTCGGCAGGTTGCGATAGGGATCGCCCGATCCGGGCGGCTCGATCTTGATTACCTCGGCGCCGAAATCCGACAGCACGGTCGCGGCCGCGGGCGCTGCGATGAAACTCGCGCAGTCCAGAACCTTGAGGCCTTTGAAGATGCCGTCATCCATGGTGAGGTCGCTCCCGTGATCTTTGCGGGCGTTGTTCCGCGTACTGGAATTTTCGCGCGCCATCGATTTCGACGAAACGCCATTTGACCATGTTGGCGAGGTGATGCAACGGCAGTTTTTCAACGTCATTGCGAGCGCAAGCGAAGCAATCCATCAAGAGGCAAGCCAAGGGGTGGATTGCTTCGTCGCTTGCGCTCCTCGCAATGACGGAGACTGTGCCTAAAAGCCCTATTTCCCGATCGCCATGACTTCCTTCTGCAGGGCGTCGACCTGGGTGCGGATCGCGTCAATTTCCTTTTGAAGCACGGAGCTGTCCTGCTGGATCGCCTCACTTTCCGCTCTGGCTGCTTCCAGCTCGCCTCGAATGGTTAGTTGTTCTTTCCCGGCGAATTCGCGGCAGGTCTTGATGCTTTCAAGCTGGGCCGGATCGTCGGGTGCGGTTGCGGGTTCGCATTTGTCGGTTGCCTGGTTGAGCTTGGCGAGCAGTTCGCTGATGCGGGCACGATTGGCCGCGGTCCGAACTTTCAGGCTTTCCTGCCGGCTGCGGATCAATGATCCATCCATGCGGTCCTTGAGGGTTTCCAGGCGGCCCTCGATCAGGCTCGCCTGAAGATGCCGCTCACTGGTCCGCAAGATATTGGTGACCACGAGGCCGAGCAGCGCGATGGAAACGACGAGGCAGAATATCGGCAGCAGAAGACTTTTGAATGATCTGTTCGCAGGCTGTGGCTCGGCCTGTTTGCGCCTGGCCTTGTCCAACGCCGCGGCCAGAAAGGACAGCGCGGAAACCACGAACACAACCGCGGAAAATACGAAGATAAAGGCTCCGCCGTCCTCGAACACCGAAACGCGGCCGCCCTCGGTCTTGTCCAACGCCAGCAGGATGAGGGCGACGGACATGATCGCCTGGCTGACGCCAAGCATAAAATACTGCCGGAACGACACGGTCTTGCGCACCGCCCGGCGCATGTCGGCGGCCGTGATCCGCTGTTCCGTGCGCGGCAGGCCGGCCAGCAACGGTTGCAACCGGCGCGCGGTTGGACGGATGGAAACCAAGGCGGCGGCGTAAAGCCAGACCGGCAGCAACGCCAACATGATGACAAAATCCTGCGTCGTCGGATTGTTGTGGCCGGAAAGGTAGGCAAGGGCTGCCGTACTGGCGGCGATCAGGGTGGCAAAAGTGACCCAAAACACGGCCTGGCTTCGCGCCGTGATGACCGCGAGCAGTTTGGTCTTTTCCGCCTCGTTGACGAGATAGAACCTCTTGCGACCGAACACCCACGGGTTAGGCGCCCGGAACACGTAGCCGTCCGGCCCCTTCTTGAACATGATCGCTTCGCGATGGTCGGCCATGGCTCTTTCCCTCACGCTGCTGCGCGAGCGGTTGCCAAGGATTTAGTCGCAGAAACTGGCGATCTGGTTTGTGATGTGGATCACGGACTTCGGCCATGCGTTCTCGCAGGTCAGTGGAACTCCGTGGAACCGGCTATTCGGTATCCGACATCAGCGCTGCGTTGCCACCGGCCGCGGCCGTATTGATGGTCACGGTCTGTTCGGTCGCAAAACGCGTCAAATAGTGCGGCCCGCCGGCCTTTGGGCCGGTGCCGGAAAGCCCATGGCCACCGAACGGCTGCACGCCGACCACCGCGCCAATCATGTTGCGGTTGACATAGACGTTGCCGACCGAGAGGGCGTCGATCACGCCCTCGATCGTATCGTCGATGCGGGAGTGGATGCCGAGGGTCAACCCGTAGCCTGTGCGCTCGATCGCCTGCAGCACACGCTCGAGATTTTCGGCGCGGTAACGCACCACGTGCAGGACGGGTCCGAACACTTCCTCGGTCAGTTGATCGGCATCTGCCAATTCGAAGATGTGCGGTGCGACGTAATTGCCCGTGGGAGCAGCGCCCGCAAAATGCACGCGCGCCTCGCGCTTCATGCGCGCGATGTGGCTTTCCAGCCGCTGCCTTGCCTCAGTATCGATCACCGGTCCGATGTGCGTGGCGAGTTCGCGCGGGTCGCCTATCCCAAGTTCACGGGCGGCGCCGGCGATCATTTCGATCATGCGGTCGGCGACGTCGTCCTGGACGAACAATAATCGCAAGGCCGAGCAGCGCTGGCCGGCCGAACGAAACGCCGACGTCACGACGTCGTCGGCGACCTGCTCGGGCAGCGCGGTCGCGTCGACGATCATGGCATTGATGCCGCCGGTCTCCGCGATCAACGGCACGATCGGGCCGTCCTTGGCGGCGAGCGTGCGATTGATCGAACGCGCGACTTCGGTCGAGCCGGTGAAGACGACGCCGGCGATATCGGGATGCGCTGATAATGCCGCGCCGATTTTGCCGTCGCCCGGCACGAGATGCAGCGCGGACAGGGGCACGCCGGCTTGGTGCAGCAAGCCGATCGCCTCGGCCGCGATCAGCGGGGTCTGTTCGGCGGGTTTTGCGACGACCGTATTGCCGGCCATCAAGGCGGCCGTGATTTGCCCGGTAAAGATGGCAAGCGGAAAATTCCATGGCGAGATTGCGACGAATACGCCGCGGCCGCGTAGCAACAAGACATTGCTCTCGCCGGTCGGTCCCGGCATGGCTTCGCCCGCACCGAACCATTTTTTGCCTTCTGCGGCGTAGTAGCGGCAGAAATCGGTCGCCTCGCGCACCTCGGAGAGCGCATCGTCAAGCGTCTTGCCGCCCTCGCGCTGCAACAGCGCGATGAAATGCGCCCGCCGCTCCTCCAGCATATCAGCAGCTCTCTCGAGGATCCGTGCGCGCGTCTCGGCGTCCGTTCGGTTCCAACTGACAAATCCTTCGCGCGCGGCAGCTACGGCCTCGCTGGCCTGCTCCGGTGTCGCGTCGATGATGGCTCCGACTGAAATCGCCGGATCGATCGGGCTTGCGACCGCTCGCGTTGCGCCCGTACCCATCCTGCCATCGATCAGAGACGTTGCTGCGACGGCCGTGGTGTCCGCGGCGACCGCCGAAAGCAATCCGTCCAGTGCCGCGCGCTCGCCAAATTCGATGCCGCGCGAATTCTTGCGCTGCGGCTGATAGAGGTCGCGGGGAAGGCGGATGTTGGGATGCCGCGCGTTTTCAGGCCTGCCGACGATATCGGCCGGGCGCCGCAGCAGCGTTGCGACTGGTACCGCATCGTCGGCGGCGATCGCCACAAACGACGAATTCGCGCCGTTTTCCAGAAGGCGCCGCACCAGATAGGCCAAGAGATCGCGATGGCTGCCGACCGGCGCGTAGGTCCGGTACGCCAGCGCCGGAAAATCGTCGCTCAATTGCGCGTACAGCGCGTCCCCCATGCCGTGCAGGCGCTGAAACTCGAAACCGCCTTTGTCATCTGTAAGTTCGAGCACGGTCGCAACCGTCAGCGCGTTGTGGGTTGCGAATTGCGGGAAAATTTTCGGCCGCAGCGCCAACAATTTTTGCGCGCAGGCGACGTAATTCAAATCGGTCATCGCCTTGCGCGTGAACACCGGATAGTCGTCGAGCCCGCGCTCCTGCGCGCGCTTGATCTCGGTGTCCCAATAGGCGCCCTTGACGAGCCGCACCATCGTCGGCCGGTTCAACGCGCCCGCGAGCCCGGCCACATGGTCGATCACGGCCTCCGCGCGTTTCTGATAGGCCTGGATCGCAAGCCCAAAGCCGTCCCAGCTCGCCAGAGAAGCGTCGCGAAACGCAGCCGCGATCACTTCCAGCGAGAGTTCGAGCCGGTCCGCCTCCTCGGCATCGACGGTGAAATTTAAATCGAAAGCTTTGGCGCGGCGCGCCAGATCGATCAGCCGCGGCACCAATTCCGTCATCACCCGCTCACGGCTTGTCGGTTCGAAGCGCGGATGCAGCGCGGACAGTTTGACCGAGATGCCGGGACGATCGGGCAGCGGCCGGTCGTCGGCGCTGCGGCCGATGGCCTCGATCGCACGGGCGTAGGAATCGAAATAGCGGTCCGCGTCCGCAGCCGTGCGCGCGCCTTCGCCGAGCATGTCGAAGGAATAGCGCGGGCCGCCGGCCGAATCCGGCTCCGCCCGCGCCAGCGCCGTTTCGATGGTCTCGCCCAGCACAAAATGGCTGCCCATCAGCCGCATCGCCTGCCGGGTCGCGGCGCGCACCGCGGGAACGCCGAGCCGTTTCGCCAGCCGTCCGATGGTTCCTTCCGGGGTCTCGCCCGGCTGTATCACCCGTGCCGACATGCCGAGCGCCCAGGCCGAGGCATTGACCAGGAAGGCGCTGGATTTGGTCTCGTGATGCACGAAATCGCCCTGGCCGAGCTTGTCCTCGATGAACTGGTCGGCGGTTCGGGCATCGGGCACGCGCAGTAGCGCCTCCGCGAGCACCATCAGGGCCAGCCCCTCTTTGGTGGAGAGTGCGAATTCGCGCAGCATGTCCTCGACGCCACCGAGTCGGTCGTCTTTTGCCCGTATTGCTTCGATCAGGCGGCTGGCCGTGCGGTCTATACGTGCGTCCTGGTCCGCGGCAAGCCGCGCCGCGTCCAGCAGCCGGGCGGCCATGGCGCCATCATCCGGCGCGTAGGGCGCCGAAAATGGCGGCAGAAGTGAGGGATCGGACGGCATTGGCATCGACTCGGTTTCCCGAGCGCCATCATGCAGCCGGCCTTGGCTACGCGAAACCGCTGCGATAGTTTCCACGCGCTTTTTTTGACGGCAAGTGTGACGGTGGATGGGGCTGCCGGGCAGGCGGAAACGACCGGGCCGGCGCGGCAAGGCCTGGGCCGTCGACATGTGGCCGCGCGGCTACTCGCAGCCGCCGGATGTTATGACGCTTGAACAATGGGTCAGAGAAGACGGAGCGACGTGCATCCCGTGCGCGCTCACACGCGTGCAACAGCGGAAGGCCGCCCCGCCGATCCAATCTGGTCTTTGAGATTTTTGAAGTGCCGCACTCCCGGATGACATCCGGGAGGGCGGCTGTCAGAGCCGCGCGCCTGGCGTCAAACCTTGAGGTTTTCAGCAGAGGTCTTGCCGCGATTGGCAACTTCTTCGTATTCGACCGTCTGCCCCTCGTTGAGCGTGGAAAGACCTGCCTTCTCGACCGCCGAGATATGAACAAATACGTCCTTGCCGCCCGAGGAGGGCTGAATGAATCCAAAACCCTTGGTCGGGTTGAACCACTTCACAGTACCTTTAGCCATCACGTCGTCTCCGCGGGCGCAAAAAAACAATAGCGAACTGCCGGTCCCCGCAAACCGGCCATGCCCGACGCGCGCACGATACGCGGTATGGGCTGAGCTTGATAGCTTAAACGTCATATTGATTTCGGCGGAAAACCATCATTTCGCGGGTGCATTTGGGGTTTTTGCCGGTTTGGCGCGCACTTGATGCGGCGAAACAAAGGCAAGCGCGCCCAAATTACAATTCTATCAGATCGGGAGCAAGGGACGTCCCCTGCTGCGATTGCGGACCCGCCAGCGGTGGGCCCGCGATCGAATGTGCGGTCGCCGGCTCGTCATGATCTTTGATCGATGCCGCGCGGCGCGGGCTTTCGGAGACCTCGTCCTGGCGCTTCGACCATGAAATGTAATAGGCGATCAGGGTCATGACGGCGATGCCGCTCGCACTCACGATAATCTGCGCCAGCAGGGTGTCCGAGCTTATCGTCAGGGCGAGATGGCCGACAAACGAGAGGAAGACCCCGGCGCAAAATACCGCGAGCGCTTGTTCACCGCATTTGATGATGGGCTGCAACATGCTCCATTGCAGCCCGGGCCAGTCCTTCGGCACGAATCGCGTCACGATGAAGGTCAGCGCCATGAAATGCAAAAGCCGGTAGGGCGCAAGATTTGCCTTGTCGTTGGGGTTGAACGCGTCGAACAGCCAGGCCGGGAGCATTTTTCCGAAGTCCGGGAAACGTGCCGCCATCGTCATCACGAACCCAAAGACCAGGTAAGCCATCCCAAGATTGAACAGGACCGGCAATTTGAGAATCGGGCGGCATCTTTCCAGCCCGCCGAGCGCGAGCCAGGAGCCGAACACGAACAGCAATTGCCAGCAGAACGGGTTGAAATACCAGCTGCCATCGGGAAAGGACGGCAGATTCCATTCGAACGCGCGCGCCGCGAGATAGAGCGCGAGCGATGCGGCCAGCATCAGGTTAGGTGCGTACAACATGATCCCCAATACCGGCGGGAACAGCGCCACCAAAACGATCAGGAGCTGCAGGACGTCGAGGTTGAGCGGCTTTGATTCCAGGAACAGCCCGCGCGCCAACGTCTTGATCGGGTGATCGACCAGGCTGCTCACATTGAATTCCGTGATGATGTCGGGCGCGGCATATTCTGCCGCTACGTTGGTGATGGTGGCGGCGTAGATCACGAACAGGACGACGTAGCCGACGTAAAGGTGCCAGGCGCGCTTGAAGAGCCGCGTTGCCCCGACAATGAAGCCGCGTTCCAGCATTATTCTTGCGTAGGTGATCGACGCCGCATAGCCGGCGACGAATATGAAGATATCGGCGGCGCCGCTGAATCCGAAATTTCGGATCGTAAACAAGCTCACGACATTGTGGGGGATGTGATCCACAAAGATGAACCAGTTCGCCAGCCCGCGAAACAGGTCGATCCTGCCATCGCGTCCGCGCGCCGCGAGAATAGCCTTGATATCCATGAAAACGATTTCGTGCCCTGGAATGTTCGTGCGCGTCGTTCAATCAACGATTCGGCGCACCGGAATCTTAGCGTAGGCCCGCCCGCGACCCCAATCGCCTTTACGTGAATGGAAGTTATGTGCGGCGGTGTCCGATATTTAGTAGCGCGCACGGAACAGTGATTGGCGCGATGTGGCTGCCCCCTAGCGCGTTTTCAAGCGAAGTGGAAACCGGTTCGCGTTAAGAAAACGCGCGTCAAATCGAGAATCTAGGGCCCGGCTTCAATTCCATTGAAACAGGGCTCTCTAGTAGGTCGCAGCCAGATATCGACGATCTTTGGAACGTCCGTCTCTTCGATCGGTGCGCCATAGAGTTTTATCATTTTTGTCACCTCGGCCTGCCAGAAATCCTTCTTGTATTTCGGTCCGCGCGGCTGGGTGCCGCGAACGGAAGCGAGAGGCAGAACGGAAATTTCATTGAAATTTTCCTAACGCTGCCGTGACGCGAACGGTCTCAAAAAGTAACCAGCGGGATTCCAGAGCGGCTCCATCGGGTGGTTGTCGCCGGCATGCAACAATGCTGACTTTGAAATTTAATACATGCAAAACCCCGGCCGCTTCCTGGCGGCCGGGGCGTTGTGAATTGAGCGAACGCAACGTCCGATCAATATCCGCAGACGTTGATAGTGCGCATGCGATAGCCGAACTGGGTCAGCACCGGGCGCGTCACATAACATCCGTCGCCATAGCCGCCACCGATGTAGCCGGGGCCGAAGTGGTGATGATGATAGCCCCAGCCGCCACCCCATCCGCCACCGCCGCCCCACGGCTTCGCGGAAGCGGCGGAGGGAGCCAGCGCCATTGCGCTCAGAGTAGCTGCGGCAACAATTCCAAGAGTGAGTTTACGTAACATAGTCATTTCCATTTCTGCGCCTTGGCGCGGGGTTCGTAGTGTTACCCATCGCCCATCAGTCGCACCCCTATGAGACGGGGTTCGAGAAAATTGCATTTGGCCCGAGGACAATTTTCTTAATGTTTGTTCACCTGCGCCGGCGCTAGAGCGTTTTCAAGCGAAGTGGAAACCGGTTGGCGTCAAGAAAACGCGTCAAATCAAAAATCAAGAGCCCCGTTTCGATTCAATCGAAACGGAAAAGGCTCTAGGCCGCGGCAACTTCCACTTCGTCGACCAGCGCCGACAGCGCCTTCGTGCTCGTGACGGTGCGGACAATCATCGGCTCGCTGCGTCCGCGAATCTCGGCTTGCTGCTTCGGCAACGCATCGGCCGACAAATCTGCAGTAATAAAAATCTCTTCCGAGACGATCGCTTCACAGGCAAAACTCTTGGTCATGTCCTGCAGCCGCGCCGCGACATTGACCGCGTCGCCGAGCGCGGTGAATACCATGTGATCGCGGTAGCCGATGTCGCCGATGATCACTTCGCCGCCATGAACGCCGATGCCGAAACGGATCGGCTCGCGCAGATCGTGACTCAGGAATTGATTGAGCTCGTCGACATTGGCGGCGATCATCGCCGCGGCCTTCAGCGCCTGGCGGCAGGCGGTCTTCGGGTTTGAGGCAAGCCCGAACAGCGCCAATTGTCCGTCGCCGACGAACTGGTTCGGCTGGCCGCCGCATTCGATCACGGCCTGCGAGACCGCGCCGAGAAAGCGGTTGACGATGAAGACGGTATCGAACGGCAACTGGTTTTCGGCGAGCTTGGTCGAGCCGCGCATGTCCACGAACATGCTGACCAGATAGCGCTCCTCGCCGATGCGATGCGGCTGCGAACCACGTGCGTTCGCCGACATCACCTGCGGCATGAAAAGCTGGAAGAAGGAGAGGTCGGTTTCGGGCCGGAGCTGGCAGGCGAGGCGGATCGACGGATCGGCGGCGCCGACCCGGTTGAGCACGAACGCCTCGCGCGGCGACGGCTGCGGCAGCGAGCTGGAATCGCCGATCACGCGAATGCGGCAGGTGGAGCAGCGGGCACGGCCGCCGCAGACGCTAGCATGCGGCACATGATAGCGCAGGCTCGCCTCGAGCACGCTGAGCCCTTTGGGCACCCGCACCGTCCTGCCATTGCCATACGACAGCGTGACCATGCCGCCGCGGCGCTCGGCGATCGCGCGCGCGCCCTTGGCCAGCAGGACAAAGCCGACCAGGCCGAGATAGCCGATCAGGAAATCGACGCTGATGTGATCGAGCACCTTCTGCTGGGCTGCGGTCCCGACCTGGCGCCGCGAAAGATTGTTGATCCGCCAATCCGCATCGTCGCTGTCGGCGACGACGCTGCGTCCTCCCTGATAAAAGCCGAGCAAGGCCAGCGTCGGAATCAGCACCGCGGCGGCCAGCAGGAACGGCGCGGCGCGCTTGTAAAATCCTTTCATCCGAAGCCAGAAATGAAGACCGATGCAGCCATGCACCCAGGCGATGATGAGAACCAGAGACATCAGCCATATCCTGGCGGGCCGCGCCACCCAGAACGCATAGAGCTCCTGCGGATAGAGTTTTTCATGATCGAACAGAGACTGGCCGAGCCGCACGCCGACGATATGGGAGATGATGAGCACGGGGATGCTCAAGCCAAGCACGAGTTGCAGCGGCTCGATCGCTTTCCAGCGAAACTCCCGGCGCTTGTAGAGCGCCCAGATCCCGAGGCCGGTGTGAGCCAGCGCCGCGCCGTAGAACACGATCGCCACCGGAGGAAATCGCCAGAACAGGACGTGGTAATAAACCCCAGCGGCGAGCGCTTCCATCGAGATATTGCCGAGCGCATGGTTGAGGAAATGGCTGATCAGATAGGCAAACAACACGAGGCCGCAGCCGAGACGGATCTGCCGGACGCCGATGCCGCGGAACAGTTTTGTCGTCCGTTCTTTGAAAGAAGGGGCCATGCGATCCAATCGAACGTTCCTCGACAATAGATCGCTGATTGTAGAGTTTAATTCCACCGGCGACCACCTTATCGGCGGCGTTTGGGCCTAAACCCGTCGTCGTCCCGGCGAACGCCGGGACGGCCTTCCCTCTCCCGCCCTTGCGGGGGAGGGTGCCGAGCCAACGGGTCGGCGCGAAGCGCCGCCCGATGGTAAACTCCGCGAGGCGGCTGGGGGCTCTCTCCGCGAGTCCCATTGCTGAGAGAGCCCCCACCCCCCCTCCCCCGCAAAGAGCGGGAGAGGGGGCGCACTGAAGAAGCCCCGCGCAATTTCTCGACGTTGACACTCCCTAAGGAGTCGGGGAGAAAGCGCCGTGACGATTGCCGCCCCCGACAGAACCATCACCAAACCTGACGCTGTTGCCCGCCGGCAATGGCTGGCCGTGGCCGCGCTGATCGCCGCGATGACCGTGATGCGGGTGATTTACGCCTGCGTGATCGATTTGCGAACCGATGAGGCCTATTACTGGACTTGGTCGAAGGAGAACGTGCTTTGCTTCCTCGATCATCCGCCGATGATTGGCTGGTTCATCCGTTTCGGCACACTGATCTTCGGCGACACCAATCTTGGTGTGCGGTTCGCCGGCATCGTGGCAATGCTGGTCACGCAAGTGCTGCTCGCCGACGTCGTCCGCCGCATGACGCTTGATGCGCGGGCGATCGCACTCGCGGTGCTGATGCCGGAGGCCGCGCTCTACTACGGGCTCTTGATGGCAAAAGTATCGCCCGACGTGGCGCTGATCCCGTTCGCGGTAGCGATGGTGTGGGCGCTGATCCGGCTCACCGAGAGCGGCGATGGGCGCTGGTGGCTTGCCGCCGGCATCTTCGCCGGGCTATCGCTGTTGTCAAAGTTCACCGCATTGATGTTCCTGCCGGCGGTCGTGGCCTTCATGCTGGTGCCGAGCTGGCGCCGGCGCTGGCTGCTCAGTACTTATCCCTGGGCGGCGGCGCTGATCGCGGTCGTGTTGTTCTCCCCGGTCCTGATCTGGAATGCCCAGCACGACTGGGCCTCGTTCCGATTCCAGTCGGTGCGCGCCACCGCGGTCCATGAATGGTCGCTGCGCACGGTCGGCGAATTCATGGGCCTGCAGTTCGGGCTGGTGGGATTTATCCTGCTGCCGGTGGTGTTGTCGGGCCTAACATTGACGGCATGGCGCGGGTATCGCCGCGGCAACGCCGTGGCCATCCTGCTTTCGACCGCGGTGATCGTTCCCTTCTGCTATTTTTTCTGGAAATCGCTGACGCTGCGGGTCGGCGATACCTGGCCGATGTTCATGTGGCCGATTGGATTTGCCGCCGTCGCGATCAATATCGCGATGCTGCCAGCGGAAGGCTTTCCGGCCTGGATGGTCAAATCGACGGTGCGCTGGGCCAATGCGGCGGTGGTTTCCGGCATCGTCTTCGTTGTCGCGGTCTTTCTTTATTATGTCGCGGCGCCATGGAATTTCATCGGCAGGGCCGATCCGATCGGCGGCGAGGCGGGCTTTGGCCAGGTGGCGGAGCGTGTGCAGGCCGAGCTTGAAAAAACCGGCGCGAGCTGGATCGCGACCACGGACTACCGGACTTATTCGATGCTGCGCTGGTACTTTGGCGCGCGCGTGCCGGTGATCCAGATCAACGAGCGCGAGCGGTTTTCGGGATTTCGCGATCCCGGCATGAATTTGATCAGCGGCCATACCGGGCTCTATGTCGGGCGGGAGCCCGACAATTTGAGCCCGCTATGGGCAGCCACGACCGCCCTCAAACAACCGCTCGAGCGGGTGGACCGAAGCTGGCGCGGGATCGTGATGGATACCTATGCGCTCGAAAGGCTGACCGGCTGGACGCCCGAGCTTTCGCCGCCGCAGGATTCGCCGCTCTACCGCGCGCGCGTATTGGCGGGTGATTTCCGAACATTGCGGGGCCCTTATGCGGTTTCCAGAAATAATTTAGCGGCGCGGGGGCAGTCTTAAGAAGGCATTAATCGGGGAATGTATGATGGTGCGAACGGCGACGGTGCAATGGGACGTGGGGAAATTCTTATGAGCAAAATCGCTTCAGTGTTGGTGGCTGTTACATTGGCCACCGGTCCGCTTCTGTTGCCGGCTCCGGCGAGAGCGGAAAATGGCCAGATCGCCGCTGGCGTGGTCGGCGGGCTGATCGGTGGTGCCTTGATCGGCGGCGCCCTGGCGTCGCGGCCTGCTCCCCCGCCGCCGGTCTATTACGCGCCGGCGCCGGTCTATGTCGAAGAGCCTGCCTGCCGTGTCGTTGGCGAGCGCTATTGGGACGGGTATGGCTATGTCTATCGCCGCGTCCGGGTTTGCGACTGATCGCAAGCCGCGTTCCTGCGCCTGGCTTGAATAGAACTAAATGCGGCCGCCACCGGGCGGCCGTTTTTGTTGGGCCCGAAAACCTATTCCTCGCTCTCGCGCTTGCGCAGCAGGTCTTTTGCGAGGTCGGTGAGGACCGGCCGGGGTAAGGCTGTGAACGGCAGCGGGCGGGTGACATCGATGGCGGCGAGCCCGAGCCGCGCGGTCAGAAGTCCGTTGAGCACGCCTTCGCCGAGCCGTTGCGACAGTTTTGCCGCGAGGCCATGGCCCAGCACCTGCTGGACCAGGCTGTCACTCGCCGCCATGCCGCCGGTGATCGCGACATGCGCGATGACGTGACGCATCAGGGCGATCATGCCGAGCGCACCCGGCCGTCCGCCATAGAGCCGCGCCAATTGCCGGATCAGCCGCAGAGATGCCGCGAACACAAACAGCACGTCGATCAGGGCGCGCGGGCTAACCGCGGTGACGATCGAGACGCGCTGGGCTGCGGAAGAGACCAGCCGCCGCGCCTCCTGATCGAGCGGCGTCATCAACTCGCGCTCGGCGAGGCGGATCATGTCGGCACCGTCGATGATGTCGCCGGCATGGTTTTGCAGCGCGGCGCGCGCCCGCGCCAGATGCGGGTTCTGGTGCGCGAGTTTTAGGAGATCCTGGACGATGGCCCGGCTTTCCGTGCGATCGTCGCTCGCCAGCACCGCGCTGGCGCGCAGATGCAGCTTTTCGATGGTCGCCAGCCGCGCAAGTCCCAGCGCTTCGCGCGCGACCACAACCGCGAACGCCAGTGCCGCGGCGCCGGCAAATCCCAGCCCGACAAAACCGAGGCCCTCGCTGCGCGCAAACAAATCCTCGATCAGGCGGGTCACGCCAAGGCCGAGACCGAGCAGGACCAGGCCGCCGGTCGCGGCCCAGAACAGTGTTCCCCAACGAAAGCCTCGACGCGCCGGGATGATCGGCGCCTCGATAGGAACCGGCAGCAACGCCGGATCGGCTTCCGGCGTGACGTGGACGGTGCCGCGCGCGGGGCGGCTCGCATCCTCAGGGTCGATCACGACCACACCGGGATCGTCGAGCTTGAAGGTCGCAGGCTTTCGATGAGGCGAGCGCTCGCTCATTGCAGTCTGTCTCCGATCAGGAACTGGAGGGCGCGGTCAAGGCGGATGTGAGGCAGCATCGGTCCGTCCGGCCCGTTGCCGTCGAGTTGCGGCGGCCGAAACCGCAGGAAGCGAAAATCGGTCTTTTCGGCCGGCAGGCTGGAAAGGCCGCGAAACGCGGTTTCGCCGGCAAACAGCTCTTCGGCATCATTGGGCAGATCGCCCGGAAATGTTGCGACTTCGGTGTTGCCGTCAAAGGCCTCGCCATTGGCGCGCTCGCCGGGGGCAGGCGTCCCGAGAATGGAGGGCAGTTTTTCCCGGCCGCGTGCGACCGTCGCCTCGCGGGTGGCGCGGACGGCTGCAAGGGCTACGACATCGATCTCGGCGCCGGTGTCTTCGGCCCGCGCGACGGCTTTTGCCACCGTTCGCCGCAACACCGCCTCGAGGCGATCATGGCTCGAATGGTGCAGATGATCGGCCTTGGTGGCGGCAAACAGAATCCGGTCGATCTTGGGGCGGAACAGGCTGGAGAAAATCGTGGAGCGGCCGATCCTGAAGCAATCCAAAATTCCCGCGAGCGCCGCCTCGAGGTCAACCAGCGCTTCCGGGCCAGAGTTGAATGCGGAAAGCGCATCGACCACCACGACCTGGCGATCGAGCCTGGAAAAATGATCGCGAAAAAACGGCCGGACCACGACGTCCTTATAGGCCTCATAGCGCCGGACCATCATCGCCCACAGTGACCCCTCCGGCGCCGTGCCATGATCAGGCAGATCGAGCGGTGCGAAAGTCAGCGCCGGTGAGCCCGCGAGAGTGCCCGGCATCAGGAAGCGGCCGGGCGGCAACAGGCTCATCGCAAACCGTTCGTCGCGGCAGGCGCGCAAGTAATCGGTGAACAGCTTTGCAGCCGTCAGCGCCGCCTGCTCGTCTTCGCGCGCTTGCGCGTTCAGTGTCGCCAGATGTTCATGCCACTCGGCTGCGAGCCGCGCGCGTGGCCGCTCCCGCGACAGAGCGAGGCTCTCGCGCGACCATTGCTCGTAGCTCTTGCTGAGCAGCGGCAGATCGAGCAGCCATTCGCCGGGATAGTCGACGATATCGAGCGTCAGCGTGCGGTCCGCGCCATTTTGTCGCTGATAGTCGATCACCAGCCGCAATTCGCTGATATCCACCGTGGAGTTCGGCCAGCGCCGCTCCTCGATCAGGGTGCGGACATGGCTTTCATAGTTGAAGCGCGGTACCGCGTCGTCGGGCTGCGGCTCGAGCCGGGCGCGCGCGATCCGCCCCGTCGCGAACGGCTCGAACACCGGAAAGCGGCCGCCGCGGGTGAGGCCGTGAATCAGCGCGGTGATGAAGACGGTCTTGCCGGCGCGTGACAGTCCGGTGACGCCGAGCCTGATGGTCGGGTTGAAAAAATGCTCGCCATAATCCCGCAAGGCCCGCGCCGACAGGCGCACTTCCTCGATCATTTCGGATAGACGGGGGGCCATGCGGGTGGGCAAGCTCTATATGGTTGTTGCAATACTTAAGAAAACTATCCGGAAAGTGGCGATTAAACAGGCAAAATCAAGTTTCATATTTAGGACGCGATTTGAGGCGAGGAAGCTTAGGGGTTCGTTGACCTCGCAGGCGGTATGTTTTATCGCTTCGCTCACCATGTTCGCCGGGCCGCCATGACCGTCTTCCAACTGAAACAGCTGGCCTCGACCTCCGTCCATGCGGCGGCTGGCGCCATCCGCTGGAATTACGACCGGGCCGAACTGATCGCCGACGGCATCGTGCATGGGATTGGTGTATTCGGCGGATTGATCGCGGCGACCGTGCTGGTCGTGCTCACCGCCGTTTATGCCACCGCGTTTGAAGTCACGGTGGTGTCGGTGTACGTCGCGGGATTATTGGCGATGCTGGTGCTGTCGGCGACCTACAATCTGTGGCCGATCTCGCGCGCCAAATGGGTGCTGCGCCGGTTCGATCATTCGGCGATCTATGTGCTGATCGCAGCCACCTATACACCGTTCATCACGGAGATGAAGGACAGCATCTTCGCGATCGCGCTGCTGGTCGTTGTGTGGTGCGTGGCGATTGTCGGGATCGTCCTCAAGCTGGTCTTTCCGGGCCGTTTCGACCGGGTGGCGGTCGGTCTTTATCTCGCGATGGGCTGGAGCGGCTTCATGGTTTACGACAAGGGTATGGCGTCGTTACCGACGCTGACCCTGTGGTTCATCGTGGCCGGTGGCCTGCTCTATAGCTTCGGAATCATCTTTCATGCCTGGCAGCGGTTGCGGTTTCAAAACGCGATCTGGCATTCCTTTGTGCTGCTCGGCGCGGCTTGCCATTACACCGCTGTGCTCGATCTGGTATTGACCTGAGACTTATTTCAAAAAGTTGAGGCTACGATGCAGGTGACCGGCAAAATCGTGGTTGTCACCGGCGGTGCCAACGGCATCGGCCGGGCGCTGTGCGAGGTCTTCCATCGCGCCGGCGCGACAAAAGTGATCGTCGCCGATATCGACAGCACAGCTGCGAGAGCTGTCGCAGCCTCGGTCGACGGCGCGGCCTTCAAATGCGATGTCGGGAAGGAGAAAGACATCAGCCACGTCATCGAGGAAACCGAACGCCAGTTTGGCCCGATCGAACTGTTCTGCTCCAACGCCGGCGTCGGCGGCGGTTTCGATCCGTTGTCGGAGAATGCCGGCGGCGATTCCGACGAGCCGTGGTCGCGAAGCTGGGCTGTTCATGTCATGGCGCACGTCTATGCCGCGCGGCATTTGGTGCCGCGCATGAAGGCGCGCGGCGGAGGCTACTTTCTCAACACGATCTCCGCCGCCGGACTTTTGTCGCAGGTCGGCAGCCCTGCTTATTCGACGACAAAACATGCAGCGGTGGGATTTGCCGAGAATCTGGCGATCTCGCACAAGGCCCATGGCATCAAGGTCTCGATCCTGTGCCCGCAGGGCGTCGATACCAACATGCTGCGCTCTATTCCAAAAGGCCCGCAATCCGGCGACGGCGACCTGACGCCGGAACAGGTGGCGAAGGACGCGCTGGCCGGAATCGAGCAGGAGACATTTGTCATTTTGCCGCATCCGCAGGTGCTGGGCTATATGCGAAAGAAGACGGAAAATTACGACCGCTGGATCGCGGGTATGGCGAAGATCCAGGCCAAGATGCGGGAGAGTTACGGGAAGTGATGAAACCGTAGCCCGGATGGAGCGTAGCGCAATCCGGGGTCTGTGTCCGATGTAGGGTTCGTTCCCGGATTGTGCTACGCTCCATCCGGGCTACAA
>DATBYN010000354.1:0-2640 GCA_036513695.1 Bradyrhizobium sp.
CAGCGGCGCGCTCGGGCGCGCGAATCGGCGGCGGCTTTGGCGGTTCGCTCTGGCGCGCGGGGCGAGGGATGACAGGCTCGTTGCGCGAGGTGACACGCGAGGGCATTGGTTCGGGACGCAATTCGGGGCGGGGTTCGGGGCGTCCGCCGAGCGGCTCTTGCCGTCCGCCGAGCGGCTCTTGCCGTCCGCCGAGCGGCTCCGGCGCAAAACCCGCCAAGGGATCGCTGCGCATGGGTTCACTTCGCACGGGCGGCTCACTTCGCACGGGCGGCTCGCTGCGAAAGGATTCACCGCGCAACGGCTCGTTCCGCCGTTCCGACAGTGCTGGCGCCGGCCGCCTTATTTCGTCGGCAAAGGACGGCCGCGCCGGGCGGGGCGGCGGCTCGGGCATTTGCGGCTCTGGATGATCGAGAGCATCGCCGTCGCTCCAGCCGGCGGCGTCGGGCAGCGGCGCGATCCGCGGCGGTAGCTCGGGTGCGCCGACACCAGGCCGTTGCGGAGCCTGATCCCGCACCGGCATCGCACGCACGATATTGGGTTCCACGACGATATCGGTCGGACCGCCGATCATCAGGAGATGCTCGATGTTGTCGCGCCGCACCAGCACCAGCCGCCGGCGGCCGTCCACCGCGGCGGCGTCGATCACGGCGAGCCGCGGCATCCGCCCGCGATTGGGGTTGGCACCGAGCCGGTTGCCCGCGAATCGGCGCACCAGCCAGATGCCGCCTCCGAACAGCGCCAGCACTCCCACGAATAAGACGAAAAATGTCAGTGCCTGCATGCTTTGTCCCCGGCAAATACCGTCTTCTTCACGTCTTTCGCTGGTCGGCAGCGACACGACAAACCGCGAAACGGCCCTGAGATTGGCCCCAATCTCTTAACGACCCGCGGCAGGAATTGCCGCCGGTACTCTTAATAACCTATGAATCGCTTGAACCAAAACGACTTCTTCAGCTGCCAACTTCGACGGCTCGGCTGGGTTAATGCAGCATTCGTGGCGAAAATGCGCAAGGATTGGTCATTGAAGCCGAATCATCGGGGGATGTTGTCGAATCCACCGCGCGCTTCTTAACCCGCTGTTAACCATACACGCGGCAAATTCTGCCCACCTCACGGCGTCTCGCCGGGAGGCTAAGGGGCGGCAGCGATGTCCATCAGCGATCTTCCGGTCTTGTCGGCGCTGCGCACCAAGATGCAGTGGCACCAAGAACGCCAGCGCGTCCTCTCCGAAAACGTCTCCAACTCCGACACACCGAATTTCAAGCCGCGCGATCTGGTCGCACCGAAGTTCGACGCGGCCGGCGCCGCGGCGGGAACAATGGGAACGCTGGCGATGATGCGCACCACGACCAGCCACATCACGCCATCCGGTGCGCCAGATAGCTTCGACCAGAACAAGAGGGCAGGGTTCCAGACCAGGCCCGCGGGCAATTCCGTCAATCTCGAAGACGAGATGCTGAAAGTCTCCGCCAACCAGATGGACTACGCGGCAGTGACCTCGCTCTACAGCAAGAGCTTGCATCTCCTGAAGACCGCGATCGGCAAGGGTTGAGACCAGAGGTTAAGGGGACAGCAGCATGGCAGACGATGCAGGAGATTTCGCCCGCTCGATGAGCATCGCGACCTCGGGCCTGCGCGCGCAGGCGGGACGCATGCGGGTGATCTCGGAAAATATCGCTAACGCGGATTCCACCTCCCAGAGCGCCGGCGGCGATCCTTACCGGCGCAAAGTCCCGACATTTTCCTCCGCGCTCGATCGCACGCTGGATGCCCAGGTCGTGACGCTGGGCAAGGTGCGGCCCGACGGCGCAGCGTTCCGCGTCAAATTCGAGCCGTCCAATCCGGCCGCCGACCAGGCCGGCAATGTCAAATACCCCAACGTCAATCCGCTGATCGAAATGACCGACATGCGCGATGCGCAACGATCCTATGAAGCGAATCTCAACATCATCTCAGCGACGCGCCGGATGATTCAACGCACGCTCGACATCCTCAAGGCCTGAACAGGAAGTTTGAACCATGGCTTCACCGACCGTTGCTGCCAATGCCTATGCCAGTCTTGCGCGCATCCTCGATACCGGCGGCGCCGGCAAGGCTTCGGAAACTGGCGCCGGCCCGTCGTTCGGCGCGCTGCTCAAGGACGCGATCGGGAGCGTGCTCGACGCGGGGAAAAAATCCGACGCGCAAACCGTCGCGATGGCGCAGGGCAAGGCCAATGTGATGGACGTGGTGACGGCGGTGGCCGAGACCGACGTCGCGGTCTCGACGCTGGTGTCGGTGCGCGACCGGGTGATCCAGTCCTACGAAGACATCCTGAAGATGCCGATCTAACTCGTCATTGCGAGCCAACGGGTCGGCGCAAAGCGCCGCCCGATGATAAACTCCGCGAAGCAATCCATGGTGCCGCAATACACAAAGCTGGATTGCTTCGTCGCAAGGGCTCCTCGCAATGACGGGGGTAGAGAACAGGAATTTGAAATGACCGGTGCTGAAACCCTCGACGTGGCGCGCGATGCGATCTGGACCATCGTCGTGGTGTCGTCGCCGCTGATGGTGGTCGGCCTTGTGGTCGGCGTGGTGGTGTCGCTGTTCCAGGCGCTGACGCAGATCCAGGAGCAGACGCTGGTATTCGTGCCGAAG
>DATBYN010000355.1:0-7577 GCA_036513695.1 Bradyrhizobium sp.
GACGCGGGTGCCTTGCGACAGCGCCGCCGGCATGATCGCGGATTTATGTCCGCCTTCGACCGACAGCGACCAGGCATGCGGCTCTGACGCATGGCGCGTGGTGATGCCGAGTTTCGCCACCGCGCCGATCGAGGGCAGCGCCTCGCCGCGAAACCCCAGCGTGCGGATGCGCAACAGGTCCTCATCGTCGAGCTTTGACGTCGCATGGCGATCGACCGCAAGCGCCAGATCGGCCGATGTCATGCCGCTGCCGTCATCGGTGATCCCGATCCGCCGCCGGCCGCCGCCATCGCTGAAGACGTCGATCCGGCTGGCGCCGGCGTCGATGGCGTTCTCCACCAGTTCCTTGACCACGCTCGCGGGCCGTTCGACCACTTCGCCGGCGGCGATGCGGTTGACGACCTGTTCGGGGAGCTGGCGGACGGGCATGGCGGTCTGAACGACTCGTGGCAAGCGGGAGGCTCAATTTAGGAGGTTTTGCCGCGTAGCGGGAGGGCGAGGGCTGTCTAACCCCAGGGGTTTCTTCAACTCTCCCCGTTGTTAGCCAACGAACACCACGTTTCGCGCTCAACGGGATGGATTTCTCGCGATCCCCGGTGAAAATGGTGCCTCAAAAGGCTTGCCTGAGCAAAGGGATGGGGTCAGCCCCGCGCCCCGATTTGCCTTTGTCAGCGGGTTCCGACGGGAACATTGTGACCTGTGCCGACCGGGTATATCGTTTAGAAAATTTACAAAAAAGATCGGGAGGGTATTTCATGTGTCAGCTGTTCGCTCACCAGCCGCAACGGGACTATGAATCGCAGACCAGATCGCTCCGCATCGATGGCCACAGTACGTCGATCCGGCTGGAGATGGCATTCTGGGATACGCTTGAAGAAATCGCGAGCAAGCAAGACATGAGCCTTGCGAAATTTCTCAGCTGTCTTCACAGCGAGGTTCTCGATCACTGCGGCGAAGTGCATAATTTTGCTTCGCTGCTGCGCTGCTCGTGCCTGATCTACCGATCGAAAGCCGCAGCGGTGACGCCCGATTTTATCGAGGGCACCGCACCGCGACTTGTCGCGGCCGAATAGTCGCACCGGTTAGAGTTGGTTGCGGCTGTTAATCCGGATGCGCCAATGGCACGTCCGGATTAAGCACTACAACGTCCAACTCGCGAAGGACTAGATTTCCTTTCGCTGCATGGCGCCGGCGATATGATCCGCCTGCCTGACGGCAAGCGCCACGATCGTGAGCGTCGGATTGCAGGCCGCGCCGGTGGTGAACTGGCTGCCATCCGAGACGAACAGATTTTTGATATCGTGGGTCTGGCCGAATTTGTTGACGACACCGTCTTTTGCTTTCGCGCTCATCCGGTTGGTGCCCAAATTATGGGTAGAGGGATAGGGCGTGGTCGGATAAGTCACTGTCGCGCCAACGGCCTCGTAAACCGCCGAGCCTTGTTTATAGGCGTGATCGCGCATGGCGATGTCGTTGGGATGATCGTCGTAGTGGACGCTCGCAACCGGCAAGCCAAATTTATCCTTTGCCTTGGGATCAAGTGTCACGCGGTTGGTTTCTTGCGGCATATCCTCGCCGACCAGCCACATCCCCGCCATGCGCGGATACCCTTCCATCGCGGCGGTGAACGGGCGTCCCCACGCGCCCGGATTGAGGAAAGCTGCCATGAAAGGCAAACCAAGCGACAGCGTTTCCATTTCATAGCCGCCCATGAAGCCGCGCGACGGATCGTGGCGTGCCTCGTCGCGGATGATGCCGGCCATGGTCGTGCCACGATACATGTGAACCGATTTGTCGAAAACCGCGTATACGCTGCCGGTCATGTGACGCATGTAGTTGCGCCCGACCTGGCCGGAAGAGTTGGCGAGGCCATCGGGAAACAGGTTGGACGCACTGTTGAGCAAAAGCCGGGGGCTCTCGATCGAGTTGCCGGCGACTGCAACAACGCGCGCCTTCTGGCGCTGGGTCTTTCCGGCTTCGTCGGCATAGACGACGCCGGTGACCTTGCCCGATGCATCGTGCTCGATCTGGAGCGCCATGCTGCCGGGGCGAACTTCAAGGTTGCCGGTCCCTTCGCCCTTCGGGATTTCCGTATAGAGCGTCGACCACTTCGCGCCGGACTTGCAGCCCTGGAAGCAAAACCCGATTTGCTGGCATGATCCGCGGCCGTCGCGTGGCTCGCTGTTGATCGCCATCCGCCCGGTGTGGACTTCCTTGTAGCCGAGCTTTCTCGCGCCGGCTTCCATCACCTTGAAGTTGTTGTTGCCCGGCAATCCCGGAATGTTGTTGGTGCGCGTCACCCCCATCTTGTCTTCGGCCTTGGCGTACCACGGCTCCATTTCGGCAAGCGTGATCGGCCAATCCTGCAGATTGGCGCCCGGCACATTGCCATAGACGCTTCGGACCCTGAATTCATGCTCGTCGAACCGCAGGGACGCGCCCGCCCAATGGACGGTCGATCCGCCGACCGATTTGACGATCCACGCCGGCAGGTTCGCAAAATCCTTGTGGACCCGCCAGTTGCCGGATGTGGTTCGCATATCCGTCCACGCCAGCTGCGTGAAACTTTCCCATTCGTTGTTGATGAAATCCTGCAGCTCGATGCGCGGCCCGGCTTCAAGGATCACCACCTTGACGCCTTTCTGAGCCAGTTCGTTACCCAACGTGCCGCCGCCGGCGCCGGAACCGACAATTACGACTACGCCATCATCGTTCAGATCGAATTTCGCCATGATGTCCTCCCAACCGCATTTGTTCGAAGCCGTCAGACTTTCGGCAGCCAATCGATGTCGTTGAAGCCGCGCTTGATGTAACCGCCGTGCTCGGCGGATGAGCCCTCGTAGCCAAATTTCGGCCACAGCTCTTCCTGGTTGTAGAGAGAGACGACAAGATCGGAGCGAAGTTTTTTGAAGAAATCGGTCTGCTCTACGCCCTGTAGCAAGACGACCCGGTCGGCTTCCCATGGCACTTGAAGGTAAGCAACCTTGTGCCGATCCCGCGCGTCTTGATCGAGGCGCCGGACGCCATCTTCAAGCAACGCTTTGACGGCCGGGTCCTTTGCCGCCTTTCCGTCCCAGGGCTTGATCGCGGTGATGTAATAGCTGTCGGCAAGGAAGTCGTGTGGATAGATATCGCGCGCAACCTTCAGCAGCGTCTTCAGTGTTGTGGGCGAAAGCGTGGTTGCGTCATCGGCCCACGCATCCTCGATGCCAATGCCGGTGCTCGACGCAACAGCTGCGACCGGTATGGCGGTCGCGGCACCCTGCAGAAAGATTCGGCGGCTGTATTTGCCTCGACGATCAACTTCTCTCATGGGTATCCTCCATTGAACGTTTTGTTGTTAATGCATTAGCCGAAGCGGCCACCTCTCTGGATCACTTCGAATTTGTAGCCGTCGGGATCGGAGACGAAGAAGAAGCGCGCGAGCGTCGCGCCCTCATGCTTGAAATCGCGCAGTGGGCCGGGCGACAATTTCTGTTGCTCGAATCGGGCGTGCTCGGCGTCGAGATTGTCGACGACGACGGCGAGATGGCCATATCCGTCGCCAGGAACGTAAGGCTCCTTTCGCCCGAAATTCACCGTCAGTTCGAGTTCGAACGGCGACGACGAGTGGCGCAGATAAACCAGTGCGAAATCTTCAAACACAAGGCGATCGGCAATCTCAAGGCCAAACGCACGGGCATAGAAATCGAGTGACCTTGCTTCATCGAGAATGCGGATCATCGAGTGAACCGGCTTTGCCATTCAGTTCAATCCTTTCAGATAGGCGATGATGGCGGTGCGCGTTTCAGGCCTGGCCTGGCGGTAGGCCATGACGGCGTCGGGAATGACGGCTTGCGGATTCGTCAGCCAAGCGTCGAGCCGGGCTTCGTCCCAGGTGAAATCGGCCTGCGCAAGTCCTGGCGAATATCGGAAGCCTTCGACTTTGCCGGCTGGCCGGCCGATGAGTTGGACGAGCGGCGGTCCCTGCCGGGATGGGTCTGAGAGACTGGTGGTGTGACACGTGGCGCATTGCTGCTTAAAAAGCGCGGCCCCATCAGTCGGCTTTGTCGCGGGCAAGGATGTTTGTCCCGTGGCGGTGGCGACAGACGTCATTGCGCTGCAAAATCCCAGCCCAATGACGAGTACGGCACGTGGGTTTTTCATGGACATCACCGCTGGCGCGAACCGAACTTAGTGGGTCGCGAACCGGCGGTGGTAGTAGCGGGCTGTTTTGGGTGGAACAAAAGACAGGAGTCGCGAACGTCGCCGCAGCGAGATGCGGCCTCAGTCGTCGAACCGCGCCGAGCCGCGCTTTGCCTTGATGTCGCTGCGGCGCTTCTTGCCTTCAAGGCGGCGCTGCTTCGATCCGAGCGTCGGCCGGGTCGGCCGCCGCGGCGCCGGCCGCACATGTGCTTCACGCAACAATTCGAGAAGGCGGTCGATCGCGTCGGAGCGGTTGCGCTCCTGGGTGCGGAAACGTTGCGCGTGGATCACGATCACGCCGTCCTTGGTCATGCGCTGGCCCGCCAGCCGATCGAGCCGCGCCGCGACGTCGTCGGCCAGCGCGATTTTGCGCGTATCGAAACGCAATTGCGCCGCCGTTGCCAGCTTGTTGACGTTCTGGCCGCCCGGGCCGGAGGCCCGGACGAAGGATATGTCGATATCGTTCTCGTCGATTAAGAGGTCGCGGGAAATCCGCAGCATGGCGTCACCGGAGGCTGGACGATTCCTGACAGGAACCGGGCCAACGCAAGATAGCGGGTTTGCTAAGAGTTTGCTTTGCCGCGCTGTCGCCGTCCCCTCTCCCGCGCTTGCGGGGGAGGGCCAGGGTGGGGGCAAGCGCATCGGCAGGGGCGTGGCAGCCCCCACTCCAACTCTCCCCCGCAAGCGGGGGAGAGGGCAGAATCATCGTATGGCGAACGGCATAATAACTAATTCAATTCGCCGTCGGCGCCGCCGGCACAGCAGCCGGTTGCGCCGCGGCCTGCGGGGCGCGGCCGACGATGACGGTGAGCAGGCCTTGTCCCCACAACCGCTGCGCGGCCGCCTTGGCCTGATCCAGCGTCACGGCATCGACGATGGCGTTGCGCTTCTCGATATAGTCGATCGGAAGCTTGTCGAGCTGGTATTGCAGCAGAGCCGAGGCGAGCTTCGAGGAGGTGTCGAGCGCCAGCATTTGCGAGCCCTTGAGATAGGATTTGGCCTCGTCGAGCTCCTGCTGCGTCGGGCCTTCCTCGGCCATGCGCCGGATTTCCCGGGTGACGGCGTCCATCGTCTCGCCGGCGCGGTCGGCGCGGGTTCCGGTGGTGCCGACGACGAGGCCTGAATGCTCCATCCAGAGCAGCGATTCATAGATCGAATAGGCGAGACCCCGCTTCTCGCGAACCTCGCGGTAGAGCCGCGACGACAGCGTCCCGCCGCCGAGAATGTGGTTCACCACATAGGCGGCCATGAAGTTGGGATCATGACGACTGACGCCGGGGCCGCCGAACATCACCACCGTCTGCGGCACGTCGAGCGCAATGAAGGCGCGCTGCGGCGGTTTGGCGGCCTCGACGTCGGCAACCGGCGTCAGACTGGCCTTGGCCGGCAATCCGCCAAAGGTCTGGTCGAGCAATTTGCCGAGCGTCGCCGGATCGACATCGCCGACCACGGCGATCTTGAGCGTATCCTTGGCCAGCACGCGGCGGACATACTCCTTCATGTCGGCGACATCGATCTTCGGCACGCTTTCAAGCCTGCCGCTGGTCTGCCGGCCATAGGGGTGGTCGCCATAGGCGATTTCCAGGAATTTGCGGCTTGCCAGCGAGGTCGGATTTGAAGTGTCGCGCCTGAGGCCCGAGATCACCTGGGAACGAATCCGTTCGACATCGCTGCTGTCGAAATGGGCTGATGTCAGCGACATCCGCAGGAGGTCAAAAGCTTCATCCTTGTTATCCCTGAGCATGCGCAGCGACCCGCGGAAATGATCCCGCGTGGTGCTAAAGCTCAATTCGATGGCGCGGCGGTCGAGGCGCTCGTGGAAACTCTTGGAATCGAGATCGCCGGAGCCTTCATCGAGCAGATCGGCGACCAGATTGCTGACGCCGGACTTGTCGGCGGGATCCTGGGCCGCGCCGCCGCCGAAGGCGTATTCCATCGCGATCAGGGGCACGGTCGAGTCCTGCACGAACCAGGCCTCGATGCCTCCGGGCGAAATCAGGTGCTGGATTTTTGCCGCCGCCTGCGACGGCGTCGAGGTCATCAGTACCGCAGCAAAACCGGCCGCAACAATAACGGCAATGCGCCGCGCGCAGACAGAGGGGCAAGAAACGAACGAATTGGTCACGAACGCTTCTCCTCGCGCTTGGCCGCGGTTTCCTTGATCAGATAGCCGGTCACCGAACGCTTCTTGTCGAGCCATTTCTGCGCGGCGTCGCGGACCTGTTCGGCGGTGACGGCGCGAATGCGGTCCGGCCAGCTTCTAATGTCCTCGACACTCAGGCCGGTGGTGAGCGCCCCGCCATACCAGCGCGCCAGCGTCGCCTGATTGTCCTGGGCGTAGATCGCTTCGGCGATCAGCTGGGTCTTGACCCGTTCGAGATCCTCTGGGAGAGCGAGCTTCTGTCCGACATCCGCTATCACGCTGTCGATTACCTGCTCGATTTGCGAGAATTCGACGCCTTGTTTCGGCGACGCCGAGATCATGAACTGGGTCGCATCCAGCGAGGTGCCCTGGTAGCCGGCGCCGGCAGAGACCGCGAGCGGCCGGTCGACCACCAGCGCCCGGTAAAGATAGGAATTGCTGCCGTTGCCTATCAATTGCGCCAGCACGTCGAGCGCGGCGCTTTCGCCTGGCGCCGCGGTGCTGGCAGAGGGAACCAGATAATAGCGCCTCACGCTGGGCTGCTCGACGCGGGGGTCCGATAGCGTCACGCTGCGGGGCGCTGCGGGCTCGGGCTCCTGCGGGCGCAGGCGCTGCGCCGGTATCGCCGGCTGCGGGGCGACTTGGCCGAAGGTCTGTTCGGCCATCGGGCGGACTTCGCCGGCGTCGACGTCACCGGCGATTACCAGCGTCGCATTGTTCGGCGCATAAAAGCGCCGATAGAACGCCAGCGCATCCTCGCGGCTGAGCTTTTCGATCTCTTGATGCCAGCCGATCACGGGGCGGCCATAGGGGTGGTTGAGATAAAGCGCCGCCATGATCTGCTCGCTCAGCCGTGCCTCCGGATTGTTGGCGACCCGCATGTTGTATTCTTCGAGCACGACATCGCGCTCGGGCAGCACGTTCTCGTCTTTCAGGATCAGGCCGGTCATGCGATCGGCCTCGAACTCCATCATTTTGCCGAGCTGCTCGCGCGGCACGCGCTGGTAAAACCCGGTGTAGTCGGTCGAGGTGAAGGCGTTCTCGTTGCCGCCGGTGCGAAGCACGGTCTGGGAGAATTCGTCGGCGGGATGCTTGGCTGTCCCCTTGAACATCAAATGCTCGAGAAAATGCGCCAATCCCGATTTACCCGGGGTCTCATCGGCGGAGCCGACCTTGTACCAGATCATCTGCGTGACGACCGGCGTGCGGTGGTCCGGGATGACGAGGACCTGCAAGCCATTGGGAAGTG
>DATBYN010000356.1:0-10429 GCA_036513695.1 Bradyrhizobium sp.
ACCGTCTGCGCGCCATTGAGAGCTTTGATCTCAACATTGAGGCACTGCAGGATGCTAATGTCGCCGGCAGCGCGGTGAGCGCCGTCGATGCCGTCACCTGGCAGATTGCATCCGGCGCGGATGTGCTGACACCGGACTGACAAGAGATCACCCCCGAGAAGAGGACATCCAAATGAAGACCATCGATCTCAATTGCGATCTCGGCGAAGGGTTTGGCGCTTGGGAAATGGGCAATGACGCCGCCATGATCGAGCTTGCCACCTCAGTCAACATCGCCTGTGGTTTCCACGCCGGCGATGCCGACATCATGCGCAAGACCTGCGAGCTTGCGAAGGCGCGTGGCGTCTCGATCGGCGCCCATCCCGGTTACCGCGATTTGCACGGTTTTGGGCGACGGCCCTTTCCGGGCATGAAAGCCTCCGAAATCGAAAACCTGGTCGCCTACCAGATCGGCGCGTTGCAGGCGATCGCGACCGCAGCCGGTCACAAGGTCACCCACGTCAAGGCACATGGCGCGCTATCGAATGTCGCCTGCGAGGACGACACGACCGCGAAGGCGATTGCGTCCGCCATCAGGGCGGTCGACCCCAATTTGATTTTTGTGGTGCTGGCCAATTCGCGCCTGGTGCAAGCAGGCGAAGCCGCAAATCTGCCGATGGTGCACGAGGTGTTCGCCGACCGCGCCTATGAAGACGACGGCTCGCTGGTCTCGCGCCGCAAACCGGGCGCGGTGTTGCACGACGCAAAGAAGATCGCAGAGCGCGTGGTGCGCATGGTGCAGGACGGCGCGGTCGTCTCGGTCGCGGGCAAGGTGATAAAAATGCGCACCGACACCGTTTGCATTCATGGCGATACGCCGGGCGCGGTCGATATCGCGCGCGGCGTGCGGCAGGCATTGAAAGTTGGCGGGATTGAAGTCGCGCCGTTCAAGAAGGCGAGTTAGCGCCTCAGAACGGGTGAACCGACAGCGTGCAGAACACCACGGCGGCAATGAAGGCGAAAGCGCCGTAAAGCGCGGCGGCGTGAAACCCCGTCCCCGTCCGCCGGGACAGCGAGCGCGCGTAAAGGTGCAGGCGGGCTTCCGCCGATAGTTCGCGCATGGTCGATCTCCAATGCCCCATTTGGCGGATAATGGAATACCGTTCGCGACCGGATTCAAGACGATCCTAAAAATAGCGATAGGAATGCTCTAACGGACTCCCCTTTCAGCTGAAAAATTCTCCGCGCCGCATAGGGCGAGAATTTTATTCGTTAGGATTTGACATTGATTGAAGCGGAACCGGTTCCGTCAGTACACGTCCTGCTGGAATCGGCCCTTCTTCTTGAGGTCGGCGACAAAGCTGATCGCCTCATCGGTGGAACGTGCGCCGAACTGCGCGACGATATCGACCAGCGCGCGCTCGACATCCTTGGCCATCCACTTGGCGTCGCCGCAGATATAGAGATTGGCGCCCTCGGCAAGCCACGTCCACAGTTCACGGCCGACCTCGCGCATGCGGTCCTGCACATAGAATTTCTTCTCGCCGTCGCGCGACCACGCCAGCGACAGCCGCGTCAGTAGGCCCGAGGTCTTCATGGCGTTGAGCTCATCGGCATAGAAGAAATCGCATCCGCTGCGCTGATGCCCGAAGAACAGCCAATTCTTGCCCGGCGCGCCGGTCGCCTTGCGGTCGAGCAGGAAAGCGCGGAACGGAGCGATGCCGGTGCCGGGTCCGATCATGATGATCGGTGTCTTCGGATCCTGCGGTAGCGCAAAACCGTGGGCCTTCTGGACATAGACTTTTACCTCATCGCCCGGCTGAATGCGTTCGGCCAGGAAGGTCGAGGCAAGGCCGAGGCGCTTGCGCTTGCCGATCACGTAGCGCACGCAATCCACCGTCAGCGACAGTTTTCCGGGCGTTGCGTTGTGCGACGAGGAGATCGAGTAGAGCCGCGGCTGCAGCGGCTCGAGCGCCTCGACGAAGGCTTCGGGATGCGGACGCACATTGGAGAATTTTTGCAAGGTCGCCATCACGTCAAGCGTGGCGGCATCGCCATCGGGATCCTCGCCTTGCGCCAGCGCGCGGGCCTTCTCACGCTGCGTGCCGCCGGTGAGGTAAGAGAACAGTTCGAACAGCGAATCCGGCGCCGGCGCCAGCGAAACGTCCGTCCTCAATACCTCGCGCAGCGTCTTGCCCCTCACCTCTGTCGTATGCGATGCGCCGAGAAGAGCGATGATCTGATCGACATGGCCGAGATCGTTGCGCGCGAAGATGCCGAAGGAATCTCCCACGACATAATCGAGGCCGCAGCCGGACAGATCGAAATCGACGTGCCATGTTTCCTTTTCCGATGCGCCCTTGTTGAGCAGGCGGCGTGACACGAATGTCGCGGGAACCGGATTGTCACGCGCGCGCCCCGGCTCGGCCGTGACCGGCGGCGGTGCTACGGCGGGCGCGGCTGCCGATGCAGAAGTGGCGGCAGGCGCCTTCTCCAGTTCCTCGTGCAGCGCTTTGAGCATCCGCGCGGTTTCCTTGCCGCCGGGGACGCAGAGATTGAGACGCGCCTCGGACTTGCCGGCGATCGCCTCCGAATAGTCGTGGCAATTGTAGCCGCACTGGCCGCAGTCCTGCTGCGCCATCGCCGCCATCATGCGCCGTCGCAACGGGCGGCCTTCCGCAAGCTTCATGCGGTCGGTAATCGGCATGGTCTGGTCGTGCCAGGGCGCTTCGCCGTCGTCGCCGACTGGTCCCTGAAGCATGGCGGCGCCCTGCTCCGCCGACAGCGGCGTCGTGCCGTCGAGCCCAAGCATTCCCACCAGGAAGCCATTCAGCCAAAGCCGCTGCGCTTCGGAAAACGGAGCGTTAGCCGGAATGATCTCAAGCCGCGGCGGGCTGGTTATCTGGTTCATGATTATGCTTCCGCTTCGGCGAGTTTGCGCAAGGCTTCGCCGTCGTGACGGCGAGCAAAAGTGAGGAAGGTCTCGTCGGTTGACGAGCGATTGGCGAGATAGGCTTTGAGCAGGCGCTCCACCGTCTTCGGCGCATCCTCGGCCTTGACGTCGCGATAGACCTCCTGCCCGATGTCGGCATCCGGTCCGAAGCCGCCCCCGGCATAGAGGTGATAGCCCTCCACCGTGTCGTCTTCAGTTACCCCCGGCACCTTCGCCGCCAGCAGCCCGATGTCGCTGATATAGTGCTGGGCACAGGAGTGATGGCAGCCGGTGAGATGGATGTTGAGCGGCGTGTCGATGTCGACGCGCCTTTCGCACCAGTCGCCGATCTCGGCGGCATGACGTTTGGTGTCCGATGCCGCGAATTTGCAGCCGGCATTGCCGGTGCAGGCGATCAGCCCGGCGCGTATCTGCGATGCCTTGACCGCAAGGCCGAGCTTCTCGATCGCCGCCGTTGCCAGCGCCACGTTCTCGTCACGTACGCCGGAGAGCAGAAGATTCTGCCAGACGGTGAGGCGGATATCGCCGTCGCCGAGGTCTTGCGCAATCTTGGCTAATCCGCGCATTTGATCGCCAATGAGCTTGCCCAGCGGCAGCACGACGCCGATCCAGTTCAAGCCTTCCTGCTTTTGCCCGTGCACGCCGATGTGCGCCATGCGGTCGAACGCCGGACGCGGCGCGATCGCTTCCGCCGGCACGCGCATCAGCTTGCGGCCGAACTTGTCCTCGACCGCGGCCATGAACTTATCGACGCCCATGTTGTCGAGCACATATTTGAGGCGCGCTTTCAGCCGGTTGGTCCGGTCACCGGTTTCGATGAACACCCGCACGATCGCGTCCGCGACCATGGTTGCGTCCTCGGGCTTGACGATGATTCCGGTTTCCTTGGCGAAATCCTTGTGGCCGGTGATGCCGCCGACCCTCAAGCGAAACCAGACACCGGGTTCGGCACCGAAACCGTGCTTTACCTCGACGGCCGAAAAGGCGATGTCGTTGGTGTCTTCAAGCACCGCGATCCTGCCGGCACCATCGAACGCGACGTTGAACTTGCGCGGCAGGCCCGTCAGCGAACGGTCGTTGAGGATATGATAGTGCCACTCGCGTGCATATGGGCGGGTGTCGATCAATTCCTGCGGATCGATGCCGGCGGTCGGCGTGCCCGTGACGTTGCGAATATTGTCGGCACCGGAGCCGCGCGAGCACAGTCCGAGGTCCTGAATGCCCTCGATCAGCGCCACGCTGTTTTTGGGCTCTATCTCCCTGATCTGGATATTCGCCCGCGTGGTGATGTGCGAATAACCGCCGCCGCAGCTCTCGGCGAGATCGGCGAGGCCCGTAAATTGCCAGTGCTTGAGAATGCTGTTTGGCATGCGCAAGCGGCACATGAAGGAGTTTTGCGCCGGCGCGACATAGAACAGGCCGTAATAACGCCAGCGGAAATTGTCCGGCGGAGTTGGCGGTGTGTTGTTCTTCGCCTGGTCCTTCAAACGCTCATAGGCATCGAATGGATGCTCTTCGCGCTTGAATTTCTCCTGGTCGGCCAGTTTCTTGCCGGCCGCGATCACGTCGTCCTGCGCCTTGATGTGGACAGCATCGGGCCCGATCGGCTCGGCGTTGGCCTTGCCGGCCGCAGGGGCTGCCCCCACGAGACCGGCATTGCGGCCGACGCGCGCGACCTGGAGGCCCGACATGAAGCCTTCCAGATAGCGTTTTTGCTCGTCGCTGAAGTCGGTTGGCGTTGGTGTTTCGAGTTTCATGATGCGCAACGCTGTCTTTATTCTGCGGGAACTTGCGCTGCGACCGGCGCGGCCACGGGCGTCAGCTGCGTCGCGGGTTTAAAGGTCGCGTACAGCGCCAGACCGGTGAAGACAAAACCACCGACAAGATTGCCGAGCGTGACCGGAATCTGATTCCACACCCACCAATCGTAGATGCTGACCTTGGCGCCCAGCAGCATGCCGGTCGGAATGACGAACATGTTGACGACGGCGTGCTCAAATCCGAGCGCAAAGAACGTGAAGATGGGCAACCAGGTTGCGGCGATCTTTCCCACTGTGGAGGTCGACGTCATCGCCATGACGACCCCAAGACACACCAGCCAATTGCAGAGGATGGCTTTGACGAAAACGCTGACCATCCCCGCGGTTCCGAGCGCCGCATTGGCGACGGTCTTGGCTTCGGCAACGGCAATGATGCGCGCGGCAACGCCCGCAGGTTCAACCTTTCCCATATTGGTCAGCGCGATCGCAATCAGAATGCCAAATGCGATGCTGCCCAGCAGATTTGCCAGAAACACCCATGACCAATTGGCAAGGACGGCGCTCCAGGTCGCTTTGCCCTCAAGACGCGCGAGCGGCACCAATGCAAAGCTTCCGGTCACGAGTTCGAGGCAGAGCAGCACGATCATTACCAAACTGACGGGAAAGACGAGTGCGCCAACCAACGCCTGCCCCGTGGTCAGGGCGCCGGTAAATGCGAGCGTGGTCGCCGCGCCCAGCAGCGCGCCGGAAATAGCACCGCGAATAAGAAGGTCACGCGGCGCGAGCGCCAGTTTCTTGATACCGGCATCAATCATCGAGGCAACAACGTCGGTGGGTTTTGCGTAATCCATATCGAAGCTCCGGCCGCCACGCGCAGGCGTGGCTACAACGAGGGAAAGGGCGTGTGATCGTTCGGAAGTTCGATGTTTGGCAGCGCCGTATCGGAAACTTCAGAACGATCCGATCAGCCTCGTTGCTGCGGAAATCCATCTTGGAAAACGGCCAGCGGGCGACTACGGCGGCCGGCTTGCTATCTCCTATTCAAGATGTGTGCCAGTGCAGCAATTTCTACATATCTTTTGTATTCAATAAGTTAAGTATGGTGCATCGCACCAATTAGCTTAGCTCTGATGCCCCTTATAAGGCAAAAGCCTAATAATTGAACTCCGAATCAGCGTGCCTAATGTTTAATCCGCCGGCACGCGCAGCTCACGGAACCCGGCGAAGAAGCGTGAACGATGCGAGATACCCTGCGATGTCGTTCGGATCGAATGCCGGCCCAGCGAACGCGCCGATCGACCCGAACCTGCCTGGGTCTGCCTGCCCGCTCAGCCCAAGCGCCGCGTCGTAAAGGTCAGGCCGAAACACCGCCTGAGCGGTCTTGACCGCCTCCGGGCTGACCGCTGCCTGCCCCCAGCGTACCATTTGCGCATAGAGCCAGGCGGCTTGCACGGGATCGGGCCGCGCCGCGGCCTCCCGTCCCACCAACAGATAGCGGCTGCTCTCACGCATGGTTCCATCAGGCGAAATCTTCAGCCGGCCATCGAGCGTTCGCTGGATGACGCCGGCATCCACGCCGATGCGCTCCGGCTGTGCCAGGATACGCGCTATCTCGCCGCGATTTTCCGGCTGCTCGATGAATTCGGCCGCACGGAAGGCGGCGCGGACCAGGGCTGCAACCACTTCTGGATTTTTCTCCGCCCAGCTCTGTCTGATCGCAAGCACCTTCTCGGCTGCGCGGACCAGAATATCCGAGACGAAATGCAGGATGTGGCCGACGCCGAGATCGACGGCGACCGAATTCCAGGGCGCGCCGACGCAGAATCCATCGACATGACCGTTGGCGAGACTGTCCACCATATAGGGCGGCGGCAGCACTACGAGATGCACGTCCTCGTCGGGATCGACGCCGCCCGCGGCCATCCAGAAACGGAGCTGATAATTGTGGGTCGAAAATGGAAAGGTCATGCCGAAGGTCAACGGCTCGGCGCCGCTTTTACGGCGCGCCGCGACCACGCGCGACAAAGCCAGCGCGGTTGCCATCGGGTCCAGCGGGTCGCCGGCTAGCTCGCCCATGATCGCCGCATACAGCGCCGGAGATACCGTAATCGCGTTGCCGTTGAGGTCGAGATTGAAGGGCGCGGTGATCGGCACCTTGACGTGCCCGAGCCCGAGGCTTGAGGCGATCGCGACCGGGGCCAGCAGATGCGCGGCCTCGAACAGGCCGATGTTGAGCTTGTCGCGGACATTCGACCACGACACTTCCCGCACCAGGGTGACATCGAGCCCTTCCGCGGCCGTAAAACCCTTGTCGACGGCGACGATGAGCGCGGCGGCATCGACCAGCGGAATGAAGCCAATGTGCAGCGGGGTCGTCATTTCAGCAGCTCCGACGCGGTCAGGATCGATTGAGCGATCTCCCCGATCTTCTTTTTCTCGCGCATCGCAGTCGAGCGCAGCAGGACATAGGCCTCTTCTTCGGTCAGGCCCTTCAGCTTCATCAGGATACCCTTGGCGCGATCGATCACCTTGCGGTCTTCGAGCGCGGATTTGGTGCGGTCGAGTTCATCCTGCAGTTTTGCAAATGCGTTGAACCTCGAGATGCAGAGGTCGAGGATCGGCTTGAGGCGCTCCTTCTTCAATCCATCGACGATATAGGCGGAGACCCCGGCATCGACGGAGGCCTGGATCGAGGCCGCATCGCTCTGGTCGACGAACATCGCGATCGGCCGGCGCACCGCGCGGCTGACCTGGAACATCTGTTCCAGCACGTCGCGGCTGGGATTTTCCAGGTCGATCACGATGACATCAGGATCGAGCGCATAGATCCGCGCCAGCAGACTCTGCATTTCGCTGATGTGGACGACGTCCTTAAAGCCCGCTTCCCGCAGCCCCTCCTCGAGGATAGCGGCACGGATCGGGCTTTCATCGACGATGACGATTTTGGGAGACGAATCGGCGCTCATCGATCTCTCATATTCCGGCAAAATATTCATAGCATGCCCGAGGCCGGCTCAAAGCCTTGTAATTATGAGTAATTGGGACTAGTTCCTGCCCATCAATCAGGCAGATCAAATATGCAACAGGCCGCCGCGCCCAAAGTCAGCTTTGTTTCGCTGGGATGCCCCAAGGCGTTGGTGGATTCCGAGCGCATTATCACGCGGCTGCGCGCCGAGGGCTATGAACTGGCGCGCAAGCATGACGGCGCCGACCTTGTCATTGTCAACACCTGCGGCTTTCTCGACAGCGCCAAGAAGGAATCGCTCGGCGCGATCGGCGAAGCCATGGCCGAGAACGGCAAGGTCATCGTCACCGGCTGCATGGGCGCGGAACCCGAACAGATCGAGGCGGCCTATCCCGGCGTGTTGTCGATCACAGGTCCCCAGCAATATGAGAGCGTGCTCGACGCCGTGCATCGCGCGCTTCCGCCGGTGCACAATCCGCATCTCGATCTGGTGCCGCCGCAGGGCATCAAGCTGACGCCGCGGCATTACGCTTATTTGAAGATCTCTGAAGGCTGCAACAACTGCTGCAGTTTTTGCATTATCCCCAAATTGCGCGGAGATCTGGTGTCGCGTCAGGCCAATGACGTGCTGCGCGAGGCGGAGAGGCTTGTCAGTGCCGGCGTGAAAGAATTGCTTGTCATTTCGCAGGACACGTCAGCCTATGGCGTCGATCTGAAATATGCGGCGAGCCCATGGAGGGACCGCGAAGTCCGCGCCAGATTTTTCGATCTGGCGGAGGCGCTTGGCGAGTTCGGCGCCTGGGTCCGGCTGCAATATGTCTATCCCTACCCGCACGTCGATGAAGTCATCGGCCTGATGACGCAAGGCAAGATTTTGCCGTATCTCGACATCCCGTTCCAGCACGCGAACCCGGAAATCCTAAAGGCCATGAAGCGTCCGGCAGCCCAGGAAAAGACCCTGGCGCGGATCAAGAAGTGGCGCGAGGAGTGTCCCGAGCTTACCTTGCGCTCCACTTTCATCGTCGGCTTTCCCGGCGAGATCGATTCCGATTTTGCTGATCTGCTCGACTGGCTCGAAGAGGCCGAGATCGATCGCGTCGGCTGCTTCAAGTATGAGCCGGTCGCGGGCGCCTCGTCGAACACGCTCGGCAATGCCGTGCCTGAGGAGACAAAACAGGAGCGCTGGAATGCGCTGATGGCGCGGCAGCAAAAAATTTCCGCCCGAAGGCTGAAGCGCAAGGTCGGCACGCGGCAGCAAATCATCATCGACGAGGTCGGCCCGACTGTCTCAAAGGGACGCTCAAAGGCGGACGCGCCCGAGATCGACGGAGCTGTCTATGTTTCGAGCCGCCGCCCCTTGCGGGTCGGCGAGATCGTTATCGCGAAGATCGAGCGCGCGGACGAATACGATCTCCACGGCAGCGTCGCGGGCTTCTGACGCGCTTGACATTGCCTGCCATTCGGCTGTATGGCGGCATCATGAAATTCAACCGGACCCATCTCCGCGCCACCTGCCGTCGTCGCATCTGTGACGATGATGGGTCGCGCCGTGTCCGACGACTACGCTGAACAACTAGATCAGCAACGTTTTCGAGAAGGCCGCACCCAAAAAGTGCGGCCTTCTCGCGTTTTAGCCGACTTTTCCAAATCCCAACCGCAGGAGTCCGACATGAACATCGCCACCCATCCGTTTGACGCATTGATGGAAATCACAGCGCGCCCGCCGGTGGTTTTCGTCCGCGGCGAAGGCTCGTTGCTGTGGGATGACTCTGGCAAGCGCTATCTCGATTTCGTTCAGGGTTGGGCCGTCAACTGCCTCGGCCATTCGCCGCCGATGATCGCCGAAGCACTAACCGAGCAGGCAAAATTGCTGCTGACGCCGAGCCCGGCCTTTTTCAACGCCCCGAGCTTGAAGCTCGCAAAAGCGCTGGTCGATCAAAGCTGCTTCGACCAGGTGTTCTTCGCCAATTCGGGCGCGGAAGCCAATGAGGGCGCAATAAAGCTCGCGCGCAAATATGGCGCTCTTCACAGAGGCGGCGCGTACGAGATCATCACCTTCGAAGGCGGCTTTCACGGCCGGACGCTGGCGACGATGTCGGCATCCGGCAAGAAAGCTTTCGAACCGCTGTTCGAGCCCAAAGTGTCCGGTTTTCCCAAGGCGCAGTGGAACGATATCGCCTCGGTGGAGCGGCTGATATCCGACAAAACCATCAGCGTGATGCTGGAGCCGATCCAGGGCGAAGCCGGTGTCTGGCCCGCAACGGATCAGTTCTTGGCTGAGTTGCGAGCACTGACAAAGGCGCACGGCCTGCTGCTGATCGTGGACGAGATCCAGACCGGCATGGGCCGGACCGGAAAGCTTTTTCATTATGAGCACGCCGGCATCGAGCCCGATATCATGACGCTCGGCAAAGGGATCGGCGGCGGAGTGCCGCTGGCCGCTTTGCTGGCCACGGCGCAGGCTTCCTGCTTCGAACATGGCGACCAGGGCGGGACGTTCAACGGCAATCCGCTGATGTGCGCCGCGGGCATTGCCGTCCTCGAGCAGGTCGGCAAGCCGGATTTTCTAAAGTCGGTGACGGAAACCGGCCTCTATCTGGAAAGCGAGTTGCAGCGGATCTCCGCGCGCCACGGTCTTGGCGAGGTTCGCGGCCGGGGACTGCTGCTGGCGCTCGATCTGAAACATCCGATCGCCGGCTCGATCGTCGCGCAGGCCTTTGACGATGGCGTGCTGCTCAACGCACCCCGGCCCGACACGCTGCGTTTCATGCC
>DATBYN010000357.1:0-4332 GCA_036513695.1 Bradyrhizobium sp.
ATTGGCGTGACGGTGGCCGATCCCGCATGGCCCGCCGTCATCAAGGATATCGGAGCGGCGAGACTTCTGACGATCATCCAGGTTTTGCAAGCGGTCTATGACGCGCATTGCGAAAGACGTGAGGTGGAGTCGGCTGCTGACCGCGCCGAAGCCAAAGCGAAAGTGCGACTGAACTAAAACCAAAACAGGAAGGACTATAAAATGAAAAAGATCGAATCGATTGAAGTACTGAAGCAGACCAAGACAGCCGATTATCGGCACAATCCATTCACCAGCGACAGCGGTAGCGCCACCATCGAAGAGATTAATGCCTACCGTGAAGCCTGCGACAAAGAGCACAAGAAGAGAGGACATCACACCAAGACAGAGTTTTACGTTCGGGTCGAATATCAAGGACACGACCCAATCAAGGACCAACAAATCGAGGCGGCTGCGAAAAAATCAAAAGTGGATCACGAATGGTCAGGCTCAGGTTTTGCCTTTGGCTCGGGCGTTCGGGAAACCAGCTTTGTGATTTCCGAGAAAGATCAAGTCAAAAAATTCGTCTCGCACATGAAAGCAGCCGGTTTCAGGCATATCAAAATTTCGGAAATGAAGGTGTGGGTTGAGGCCTTGGAATGAGATGCCGCCGCGACCAATGGCTGGAGATCGATCCGCCCCGGAGCGCTGGCCCGGCTGATTATCAAGAATGGATCGTTCCCGAAATATGACGCGGCGGCGGATGCCGCAAGGTTCGGTGCCTCATGAAAGACGATCCGCACGTCCACAAGGAGCAAGGCACGCCTGACGATGGTGGCGCCGCGCCGGGACTCGAGGATGCCAAGGCCAAGGGCAACGGCCACGATCCCAACGCGGGCAAGAGCACTGCCGAAACGCAAAAGGCCATGCTCAAGCATGCGCTGGATTACGCAAAAACAGGTGTTGAAGTGTTCCCGATAAAACCCGGTGACAAAATTCCTTACAAGAGTGCCCGCTGGAGCAATGGCCGCCCATGGGGCAAGACAACCAGTTCTTCCGAGATCAAGCGTAACCGGTACGAGGCCCCCACCTCGCGGTGGTGAGCTTGGTCTGCGATACAGCTTGGCATGAGCTGATCGTTGGGGGTGAATCGATGGCAAATGCCATGCATGATGTCAGGCAGGAAGGCGGTTCGTATCGTCGTATCGAGTTGATCACCGGAGAGCGCCGGCGGCGGCAGTGGACGGCGGAAGAGAAGGCACGGATCGTAGCGGAGAGCTTCGAGGAAGGCGCCAATATTTCCGAGGTCGCTCGGCGCAATGGCGTTGTCCGCGGGCTGCTCACGGTGTGGCGGCACAAGTTCGCGGCGGCAGCAGGCGTTCAGGCACCAGGCTTCGTGCCGGTTCGGATCGCCTGCGAGGGCGGTCCGGCGACGGCGGTCGAGCCGGGCTGCCTGGCGCCGGCGCATACGGCGCCGCCGCAGATGGCATCGCCCGCAGGCAAGCTTGGCGGGGTGATCGAGATCGAAGTGAGCGGGGCGCTTATCCGGGTCGAGCCGGGAGTGGAACTCGCGACGCTTTCGACGGTGCTGTCGGCGCTTCGGGGCATCCGGTGATTGCGCTACGGTCTGACCTCAAGGTGGTGCTGGCGGCACAGCCGGTCGACTTTCGCAAGTCGTTGCACACGCTGTCGGCCCTGGTGAGCGAAGCGCTGCGTGCGAACCCGTATTGCGGCGACGTCTTCGTGTTCCGAAGCAAGCGCATGGACAGAGTGAAGCTTCTGGCGTGGGATGGCAGCGGCATGGTGCTGGTGACGAAGTGGCTGCACCAGGGACGCTTCACCTGGCCGCCGATCCGCGACGGAGTGGTGCATCTAACTGCGACGCAGCTCGCGATGCTGCTCGACGGGCTTGAGTGGACACGTGTTTCACCCAAGCCTGTGAAGCAGCCGGCCATTGTCGGCTGAGGTGAAGGATTTCGCTGGAGCCTGTAGCGCACGGATGTATCTTTTGATCATGGCGATTCGTCCCGACGCTCTCCCGACCGATGCAGCGGCTCTGACCGAGATGGTGCTCGCGCTTGACGCCGAGAACGAGAAGTTGCGCGTGGTGATGAAGACGCTCAAGGAGATGATCTTTGGGAAGCGCTCGGAGCGGCTTGCGGTGATTGTCGCCGAGCAGCTCGCGCTCGAGCTGGACGATCTGGAGACCGGCGTCACACCACCTGCGCCGGCCAACGACGATGCGGCTGCGACCAAGCCGGCTGGTAAGCCGCGCAAGAAGGCGAGGCGCAACATCGGCGCGCTGCCCAAGCACTTGCCGCGCTGCGAGCGGGTGCTGGAGCCGGACGCGACAGCGTGCCCGTGTTGCGACGGCCGGCTGCACAAGATCGGCGAGGACGTCAGCGAGGTGCTGGACGTGATCCCGGCTATCCTGCGGGTGCTGCGCACGATCCGTCCCAAGTATGCCTGCCGCGGCTGCACCGACGGCGTGGTGCAGGCGAAGGTGCTGCCGCGACTAATCGAGAGCGGGATGGCCTCGACGGCGCTGGTGACCCACGTGGTGGTGTCGAAGTTTGCCTGGTATCTGCCGCTGTATCGGCAGGTGCAGATTCTGGCCGGTCAGGGTCTTCATCTCGACCGCGCGACACTAGCCGGCTGGGTGAAGCGTGCCGCCTGGTGGCTCAAGAGCCTCTATGAGGTGCAACTGCGGACGATCCAGGCCTCACCGCGGCTGTTCTGCGATGAGACGCCGATGCCGGTGCTCGATCCCGGGCGACATCGCACCCGTATCTGCCAGTTCTGGGCGCATGCGATGGATGATCGCCCATGGGGCGGCCCCTCGCCGCCGGCGGTGGCCTACGTGTTCGCCAACGGCCGCGGCACCGAGGAGATCGCCAGACAATTGACCGGCTTTTCCGGCATTCTACAAGTGGATGGTTATGCCGCCTACAAGGCGCTCGCCCGCGATCATGGCGGCGCGATCCAGCTCGCTTTTTGTCTCGCCCATGCCCGACGCAAATTCGTCGAGGTGTACAAGACGATGCAGTCGCCATTTGCTCGCGAGGTGATCGAACGCCTGCAGGCGGTCTACACCATCGAGGCTGAGATCCGCGGCAGCACCGCCGAACAGCGGCTTGCCGTCCGCCGCACCAGGACCGCGCCGTTGATGGAGACGCTCAGGACGCGGCTGACGGCAATGGTCGGCCAGCTATTCTCCCAGTCGAAGCTGGCGGAGGCCATCAACTATGCGCTCAATCACTGGGATGGACTGACGCTGTTCCTCAGCGACGGGCGGGTCGAGGTCGACTCCAATACGGTGGAGCGTTCAATGCGCCCGATTGCAATGGGCCGCCGGAACTCGTTGTTCAGCGGCAGCGAAGGCGGCGCCGAGAGCTGGGCGATCCTGGCATCGCTCGTTAACACCGCAAAGCTCCATGATCTCGATCCGCAGGCCTACCTCGCCGACGTGCTCGAGCGCATCGTCTCCGGACGAACCAAGAGCCATCAGTTGCACGAGCTACTGGCCTGGAACTGGAAGGCAGCCCACGCGCGCATCGCGCAGGTGGCCGCATGAGCCGGCGTCGCGATAAAGCATCGTCGTCGATGGCGGCTGCCGCCATGTCGCTCGTGCAGCTCGAGCGATGGCTGCAGGACCGCACCGAGCGGCGTCCCGTCGCCACCAGCATGCCGGTGCTGGACGGTTACATTGCCGCGATCGTGACCGGGCCGGTATCGATCAGCCCGCTCGATTGGATCTGTCCGCTGCTCGCCATTGACGCCGACGCCTTCAACCACGGCGGCACGGCCGAGTTCGCGGCGATCTCCGCCGTCGCGCAGCACCACAACGCCATCAGCAAAACCCTCTCCACCAACCCGGATCGGTTCGAACCGATCCATCAGCGCAAGCCGAACGGTGACGTCGATGCGCGTCCCTGGTGCCTGGGATTCCACGCCGCCATGCGACCGAGAATATCGGCTTGGGCGCCTCTGCTCGACACCCGCAACGTCAATCACGGACTGCTTCTGCCCATCCTGATGCATTGTGAGGACCATCAGGGCCGTCCGCTGCTCGGACCGACAAGCAAGGCCCGCCAGACCGAGCAATTCCTGCGCAACGCCCACAGCGATATCCCGGCGGCCGTAGAGGCGATGCGTCAGTACTGGATGCCGATCCGCTACCCCCGCGCCGGCTGACTACTGCCTATGTGGATGCTCATGCCGGTTACTTGTCTAAATGCCGGGTCTCACGACTGGGCAACGTTGCCAGATCAATAGAAATCGGCGGACGCGCAACCATCCGAGGAGACCAATACGTGAAAACAGCCTTTTCGTTGACTGTCGCGGCGTTATGCCTGGCCGGAACCATTGCCGTCG
>DATBYN010000358.1:0-7898 GCA_036513695.1 Bradyrhizobium sp.
AGCGGCATCGGCGTCACCGGGATCGGTGGGATCTTCTTGGCCCGTACCAGGTCCAGCAATTCCTGGGTCTCGCGCAAATTGCCGACATAGCTGCCCTGGATGGTGATGGCCTTGATCGGGATCAGCGGCAGCGCCCATGGCGCGCCGCCGCCGAACAGGCCGACGATCACGAGCTTGCCGCCCTTGGTCAGGCAGTCGAAGCCGAGCTGTGTGGTTTTTGCGTTGCCGACAAGATCGATCACCGCCCGGATCGGCCCGCCGGCCTTTTGCGCGAGTTGTTCCAGCGCGTCGGGTGCGGAGCCATCGACGGTCGCGAGCGCGCCGGCTTTTTCCGCCGCCTCGCGCTTGCGCGCATCGATATCGACGACGATCGCGCCCTTGCCGCCCATCGCCTTCAACAGCGACAGCGCCATCAGGCCGAGGCCGCCGGCGCCGAAAATCACGATCGGCGAATTAAAACTCGCTTCGACCTTCTTCAGCGCGCTGTAGGTGGTGACGCCCGAGCAGGCGTAGGGCGCGGCCGTAACAGGATCGAGCCCTTGCAAATTCAGCAGATATTTTGGATGCGGCACCGTCATGTGGTCGGCATAGCCGCCGTCGCAATAGACGCCGAGCGAATTCGGCTTCAGGCACATGTTCTCTTCACCAGCCACGCAAGTCTCGCATTTTCCGCAGCCAAGCCAGGGATAGACCAGCGCGACGTCGCCGATCTTGAGATCGCCGGCTTCCGCTTTGGCATCCGGCCCGAACGCCAGGATTTCGCCGACCGTCTCATGCCCCATGGTCCGCGGCAGCGACACGCCGCGATCTTTCAGGGACAACGGTTTTCGGCCATGGCCGAGATCGTAGCCGCCCTCCCAGATGTGCAGATCGCTGTGGCAGACACCGGCTGCCTTGACCTTGATCAGGACCTGGGTCCCCGTCGGCTGCGGCGTCGGCTGATCCACCTCTCTCAAGGGGGCGTTGAAATCGGCAACCTGGAAACTCTTCATCGCGTCTCTCCCGATAGTTCTTGCTCTTGTCGTTGGGCTGACATTGCCACGTATTGCCATGCATTTGTTAGAGGGCTACTCCGCCGCCACCGATTTCCCCGTGAAGGCCGCGATCTCATCTTCCGATAGCCCGGCCTCCCGGAGATACTTTGCCGTGTGCTCGCCCAGCGTCGCCGTGCGCTTCCCCGCGGAGACGTCGGCACCCGACATCCGGAACGGCAGGTTCAGCACCTTGAAGGTGCCTCCGCCATCGGTCACCTCCGACAAGGCGCCACGATGGGCGATTTGCGGATCGCGCAAGGCCTCGGCAACCGTGCGATAGGCCGAACAGGGAACGCCGTGACCGTTCAGTTCAGTGAGGCATTTTTCGGTGGAGAGCGTGCGCGACCAGCTCTCGACGCCTTCCATCAGCTCGCCCCAGTTGTCGCGACGGTCGGCATATCTGGCAAAGCGCGGATCGGCGACCCAATCCGGATAGCCGGCGGCCTTGACCAGGCTCTGAAAGGTTTTTTCACTCGCGATCGCGACCGTTACATAGCCATCCGCCGTTTCCAGCGGCCCGAACATCGGCCGTTTCGGGAAGCGCACTTCGAATTGCGACGACTGCAACTCGGTCAGGGTCAGGCTGAGCATCGATTCCAGCATTGAGACGTCGATGTGCTGCCCTCTTTGGCTGCCGTGACGCTGGTACAACGCCGCCGAAATAGCGCCGAATGCGTAAGTGCCGGTGACGACATCGGCGTGATAGATGCCGCAATAGTCAGGCCGGGTCCGACCGGGCTGGTAGGCAAGGTGCGCCATATCGTAGCCGGAGGCGGCATGGATCACCGGTGCATAGGCCGGCAGTTCGGCCGACGGTCCGGTCTGGCCATATCCGGAGATCGAGCAATAGATCAGTTTCGGATTGAGTTTTTGCAGCGAGGCGTAGTCCAGTTGCAACCGTCGCATCACGCCCGGACGAAAGTTTTCGACCAGGATGTCGGCGGTCGCGATCAATCGGCGGATCACTTCGATCGCCTTTTCGGACTTCAGATCGAGCACGAGGCTTTTCTTGCCGACATTGAGTTGGCCGAAGACGGTGCTGCAACTATTCCGGAGCGGTGGACGGCTTCGCATCGTCTCCCCCTCGGCCTGCTCGATCTTGACAACCTCCGCGCCCATGTCCGCCAGCATCCTTGCGCAATGCGGACCGGCAATGGTGGTCGAGAAATCGAGCACGCGCAGGCCCCGAAAACTCCTGGTCGCAATCCCCTCGTCGTTTTCGGCGATCGTCATCGCAAGCTCCTTATCGGCCGACCCATGGCACCGGCCGCGGCGTGACCCTAAATTGCCAGGCGACGGCAGGGAAGCGACTCTCGACGGGTGCGTAACCATCGGCGCGGCCTGCCGGCCCCGTTGCGCTTCAACCCGAGAGAGAAACTGGAACTGTTTTTGCATAATTTTAGTCGGGGTGGCTGAGAGGGCTTTTTTTGAAAGTTCTGTTCGTTACGACTGAGATGGACGATTTCGTCCGCGTCGGCGGCCTCGCCGCCGTTTCGGCAGCCCTTCCCCGGGCACTTCGGCTCTGGAGCGACGTTCGGATCCTGCTGCCTGGTTATCGCGATGTCGTCGAACAATTCGCACATATTCAGATAGTTGGACACTGCGCTGGCTTGGCGGAGATGCCGGCCTGCAAGCTCGGATTGGCATCGACCAGGGATGGCCTGCCGGTCTACGTGCTGTTGTGCCCGCAGCTCTATGACCGTCCCGGCAACCCCTATGGCGACGCGTCGGGCCGCGACTGGCCCGACAACGACGTGCGCTTCGGACGCTTTGCGTCGGCCGCTGCCCAGCTCGCCGCAGGCAGTTTGGACAAGAATTGGGCAGCGAACCTGGTTCACGCCAATGATTGGCAGGCAGCCCTCGTGCCGGCTTACCTTGCCTGGAGCGGGATCAAGATCCCAACCATCCTGACCATCCACAACCTCGCCTATCAGGGCCTCTTCCCCAGGGAATCCCTGCGCCGGATCGGGGCGCCGGAAAATTCCTTCCATATCGAAGGCCTCGAGTTCTACAACAAGCTGTCCTTCCTGAAAGGCGGCATCGTTTACGCGTCCCATCTGACCACCGTCAGCGAGACCTACGCCCGGGAGATTACGACGGTAGAGTTCGGCTGTGGGCTGGAGGGCCTCTTGCGCCGCCGCTCCGACGCAGCCCAGCTCACCGGCATCTTGAATGGCATCGACGAAAGCTGGGATCCGCGGTTCTGCGTCCAATTGGCGCAGCCGTTCGGCGCCGGGGACTGGAAAGGCAAACGCGCGAATTCGGACTACGTCCGCCAGCAATTTGGTCTCGCGCTGTCGCGCGGACCGATTTTTGGCCTGGTTGCCCGCCTCGTGCATCAGAAGGGCGTCGACCTCGTGCTGTCGGCTGCGGACGAGATCATCGAGGCCGGAGGGCAGATCATCGTCACCGGCAGCGGCGAGCGGGAACTCGAACAGGCGCTGGTCGACGCGCACCGTCGCAGGCCCGATGCGATCGGGGTCGCGATCGGATTTAATGACGGACAGGCGCGGCGGATTTTCGCCGGCAGCGATTTTACGCTGATGCCGTCGCGGTTCGAGCCGTGCGGATTGAGCCAGATGTATGCCCAAAAATTCGGATCGCTGCCGATCGGCCACCAGACCGGCGGCCTGTCGGAGACCATCACCGACGGCGAAACCGGATTTCTGTTCACCCAGCCCTCGACCGAATCCCTCCTCGGCGGCATCCGGCGCGCGTTCGCGACCTACACGGCAAAGGACCGCCTCGACCTGATGCGCCGCCGCGCGATGTCGCGATCGTTCAGCTGGGACGCGGCTGCGGCGCTCTACGGCGCGCTGTATCGCAAAGCGTTGTCGTCCTAAGCGCGCTCCTCGCCGACCGTCGCAAGAATTTCACTCCGCCGCTTTCGGCAGGATTTCGGTCTGCTCGTGAAGGATGACGCCAGAGAGCGGATCGAATTCGCCGACCCAGGGAGACCGCGCGAGCACCGCTTTGGTGTGCACGTAACCGGCGTCCCAGCGCTGCGCGATGCCGCCGCGGCTGAAATCGATGTCCTTGGCGTGGGTCTCGTGATCGAGTTGCGGTGCCTGCAGCTGCACCACATGCATCTGCGTCGAACAGCCGTAGGAGGTCAGTTCACGCACCGCATCGGTGTTGCGCTCGGTGTCGGGCAGGCGGGCAGCGAGCTGGTTGATGACATGCCGCAGGCGATGCGCCTGCTCGTGGCGGGCGATCTGGCTCGCGATCCGGCTCGAATACTGCACATCCTTCTGGCGGTGAAACACCTCCGCCATGGTGGTGGGCTCGGCGCCCAACGGATTCCACATGTGAACCGCGAAGATCAGAGAACTTTTGCGCGGGTTGTCGTCGAACACCGCTTCGGTCGGCGTATTCGACAGAATGCCGCCGTCCCAATAAAGTTCGCCATCGATGCGAATGGCGGGGAATGCCGGCGGCAAGGCGCCCGACGCCAGGATGTGCTTGACGCCGAGGGTGCAGTTGCGGCTGTCGAAATATCGCATTTGGCTGGATCGGACATGCGCGGCGCCGACCGTCAGGCGGGGCGTGCAGCTGTTTGCCCGATCGAAATCGACAAGCTCGCACAGCGTTCGCTCCAGGGGGTCGGTCGAATAGTATCCGGCCTTGTCGGCGCCGAGCGGATATTCGGCGCCGGCAAGGGCAAGCAGATTGGGTTTGAAGAAACCGGGTATTCCATTCGCCACCGTCGACCAGTGGGACAGCTTTTCGTTGAAGCCGCAAAACGGCTCCGCAAAACTCCAGATCGGGCGCTGCTCCATCCGCTTCCAGAATTCCCGCAGTCGCGGCAAGCGGTCTTGCGGCGCGTTGCCGGCAATCAGGCTGGCATTGATGGCGCCGATCGACGTGCCGATGATCCAGTCCGGCTCGATGCCGGCCTCGTACAGCGCCTGATAGACGCCGGCCTGATACGAGCCCAGCGCGCCGCCGCCCTGCAGCACGAGAACGACCTGGCCCGGGAGCGTCCTGCCCGGTGACTCCGTGGCCTCCGGAGAGTAGATTTGCCTAACATCATTCATGTCACACTCCCGTCGATACCCATCGCGTCAGTCGATGTTCGCGATTAGTTCGATTTTGTTACGTCAGCTAGCATGAATGTGTCTAGATCTTCGACGGCCGCGAAGCGCCAGTCAGGTCGATTAGCGCGTTCGCCGCGTTTCCGGCATCACGAACAAGATCACCAGCAGGCCCGTCGCTGCGACGCCCGCAAGCCCCGTAAAGGCGACACTGCTGCCGAACTTGTCGCTGACGTAGCCGGCGAGCACGGTAGAGAGCGATGCGCCGATGCCGGTCGCGGTGCCGACAATGCCTTGCGCAAGATTAAAGTGACCGCTGCCGTAAGCAATGTCGGCGACGACCAGCGGCACCATCACACTGAAGACAGCCGCGGTGATGCCGTCGAACGCCTGCACCGCGACCAACAGATAGGGATCTTTCACGGTCGCGAACAGCACGCCGCGAATAGCCAGCGCGGCAAATGCCATTAGCATTAGCGGCCGTCGCCCCCATGCTTGCGCCTTGCGTCCGACCGAGGGAGACATTAGCGCGACGATCGCTTGCGGAACGATGATGCAGGCCGCGATCAGCACCGGCGCCCACTGGCTCGAGCGGGTCGTCACGACCCCGGCCATCAGCGGAAGCATGGCCGCGTTGGCAAGTTGCAGCAGCAGCACGCTTAGAGCGAAGATCAGCAATGGACGCCGGCACAGCGAAAGGACGCTCGTTGCCTTGGCGTCAGGTACCTCGCGCTTTACCGCCCCGTGCGCCTGGGCGACATCGATTTCGCGCTCGCGGATACGCGCCAGCGCGAGCAAGGTCGGGATCGCCAGCACGAAGGTGACGAGAAACACCGAACGGCTCGACAACAGATAGCCGGCGGTGCCCATCACCGCTGCGGCCGTGCCGTTGCCCAGCGAGGCGAAGCGGGCATTGCGCCCGAGCCGCTCGCCGATCGCAAGCGGCCCGACCAGACCGAGGCTGATCGCGGCAATGGCCGGACCGAGCACGCAACTGGCGGCCGCGTGCAGCGTCGCCGCCATCACCACGACCGGGAAAATCGGCCACGCCGCATAGGCGAGCGCGGCCGCGCCGATCGTCGCAACCGCAAGGCCCGCCACCAGCCGCTCGGAACGGGCGGCATCGACGATCGCCCCACCGGGCATCTGCCCGATCAGCCCGACCACGCCGCCGATCGACAGCACCAGACCGATCTCGACCTGGGTCCATTTCTGCGTCGTCAGATAGACCGCGATGAAAGGGCCGAATCCGGTTTGCACATCGGCAAGGAAGAAAATGAACCAGTCGAGGCCGCGCAGGCTCTGGCGCGAAGGCGGCGCCGGCGGCTTTTGCCCCAGCGGCTCGGATAGGCGTGAGGACAGGCTATCGCTGTTCATCGGCCGCTCGCGGTCACCATCAACCCGGTTAATCGAAGGGGATGAACGTACGAACAGCATGGTTCGTTCTCATCAGGGGTCGAATTGCAATGGCTTCAGGCTGCCCGATGCGCCAAGCACCACGATCGGCATGTCCTCCTTGTATTCGGGCGCCGCCGTCACCTGGTCTTTTGTCAGTTCAAGCATGATGACGTCGCTCTTGTCGGCGACACGCCCGAAATGCAAAGCGTTCCAGTCTACCACGATCTTGCGGCTGCCGACGCCGAGAAAGCCGCCGAAATCGATGACAGCCGCCCGCACCAATCCGGTGCGATCGACGATGACATCGACGATGCGTCCCATATCCTCGCTCGCCGCGCTGCGGACATCGCGGCCGAGCACGCCGTGTGCCTCTCTGGCGCCGATGATGGTGACGGAGGGCGGTGGCGACGGCTCCTTCGCGGCGGCTGGGGGCGCGGTCGCTTGCGGTGGGGACGGCTGCTGTGAACTCTGGTCCGTCGGCGGCACACTTGCCTTGTCGTCCGCCCGGGACGAGACGGCTGCCAAAGCCGCACATGCGATCGCGATGAAAATGAACAGAACTCTGGCGCGCATGCGGCCTCCTGAAGTGCTCGACCCGAAGGGGCATCAAGTTCGAAAGCGGATCGGCTGTTGCGTGGCTATTGGTTCAGTGCGCGAGCACGATCGACACCTGAATCTGGCCGCGCGTCCGCAACACCTCCAGTGACACTTCCTCGCCGTGGCGGTGAACACAGAGGTCGACGCTGGATGGCCCGAGCCTGAGATCGCGCAGCACCACCTCGTTGAGAAACGCCGGCAGGCGCGGATTGCGCAGCCGGATTTCGCCGCGCTCGGCGTCAAACTCGAGCCCGAGCGATGCTTCCAGCAGCGTAAACGGCGTCGCGCTCGCCCACGCCTGCGGTGCGCAGGCGACGGGATAGAGCGTCGGCCCGCGCCGTTTTTCGCGCCGAAAACCGCAGAACAGTTCGGGCAGCCGTCGCAAATCCATGTAGGCGGCGGCGTCGAACAGACCCTCGAACACACGTTCGACCGAATGTTTGAGGCCGTAGCGCGATAGTCCCAGCGCGATCAGCGCGTTGTCGTGCGGCCAGATCGAGCCGTTGTGATAGGACATCGGATTGTAGCGGGCTTCGCCCAGCGCGACGGTGCGGATGCCCCAGCCCGAGAAAAAATACGGCCGCATCAGATCGGCGGCGACCCGGCGGGCGCGGTCCGCGCGCACCATGCCGCTGAACAATAGTTGCCCGACATTCGAGGTGCGCACCTTGCACGGCTCTTTGGCGCCGTCGAGCGCGAGCGCATAGGTGCCGAGGTCCTCACACCAGAATGCTTCTTCGAAACGCTCGGCGAGAAGTTTCGCTTCGGCTTCGAGCTGATACGCCCTGTCGCTCTTTCCAAGCCGCGCCGCGCAACGCGCCGCCAGCCGCTTGCC
>DATBYN010000359.1:0-3454 GCA_036513695.1 Bradyrhizobium sp.
TGGGGCGGAGGCTGGATGACATTGGCGCGGCTGTTGCGCTGCCAGCCCTTCGGCACATCCGGAATCGACAACGTGCCCCTGACCCGTCCGCCGGGCGCGCGCTGGTATCTGCCGTGGCGGTTCGGGCGATGGCGCGGCGTCAACGCGCCCTGAAGAATCCGCCAGAGCCCATCGCACCGCATTCAAGCGAAACGCGCACTGCTGTTGTGACGGGGAACCGCGGCGCTACAGCCGCATTGATTTAAGGCCTCGTTACGAAGGTCAAAAACAATGCGCTGGAAAATCAGCCACGGGGGTCACGACCCCAGACAGATCGATCTGATCGCTGTCCTTGCCTTGCTCATCCTGATCGTCGCCGCCTGGTGGTTCTTCCGCGGCGGCTCGAACCCTCCGGGCAACACCGCCTTCATCGTGCCAAGCCAAAGCGTTCGCTGGTGAGTTTGTCGCAGAGCTTCTGTTGTAGGATGGGGTGAGCTCTTGAGAAACCCATCCTCTTGCCCAATGCGCCTGATGGGTTTTGCAAGTGCTCTACCCATCCTACCGTTCTACGGCTCTAGCGCGAAAACCAGAAGTAGCCCGGAGGCGGCCCGATCGGAGCCGGCGGACGGGGTTTTCGAGGCCGCGGCGGTTTTGGCGCCGCTGGCGGGGGTTCGGCCGATGACGTCGTGTCAGCGTGCCCCAAATCGTCTGCGGCCAACCTGACCGACAGCAAGAGGTTCGACTCATAGGTTCGCCAGCGATAGCCAATGCCAAAGTCCATTGGCTGTGCCCGCCTGAACAACTCGGCATATTGCTCCTGATATCTGCCGGGGAATTCGGCGATCGGACCGGCATAATGGCCGAACGGGAAGAACCGCCATTTCTTCGGATTGTAATACGCCAGCGGAATTCCGGAATCGTCCTGGATGATGGTTGAGCTGTTATTGAGGATGAAATTGCGCACGGTCGTGAAATTGCCGGCGTGCAAGAGATAGGACGCGCTCTTGATCAGGCCGTTGCCCGGCGCCAGCGTTTGGCAAAATTTCAGGAAACCGCCAGCCTTGACGCCGGAATTGGAAAGATCGGTCGAGAAGTAATACAGCGTCTTCTCGGCACCGTCGCTGCCCGCGAATATGATGCGCACGCCATGGGTGGCGTTGTTGCCCGGATTGTCGTTGCCGAGATGGGCTTGTCCCTTGTCGTCGAGCGCGACCGGACTGACGTCGCGGATGGTCTTGCCCGAGCGCGCGAGGAACACATAGAGGATCGGCAAGGTGCCGCTGAGTTGTCCGGCATGCAGATCGGCCCTCATCATCTTGGTGATGAAAAAGGAAAAGCTCAGGATCGAGCTCATCGAGTGCTCGACATTATAGAGCGCAGCGCCGACACCACCGCGCGGCAATCGCGTGAGGTCCGGCACCGAGCCGGGCGGCTCTAAGGCGCTGAGCACATACGTCGTCGCCTTGGAATAAAACGCGTCCGCGTAAAGGAAATCTGGACCAGAGAACATATAAAACATGGTCGGCTTTGGCGCAGCCAGATTGGCGGCCGCCCAATTGCGGATTTTCGAGAGCTGGTGTTGCTCGAGCTGGGCGAAGGCGGCATCGAAGAACCTGGCATGGTGCTGCCACGCGAGGTCTTTGGTCAGCGGCGTCAGCGGCGATCCGGCCGATGGCGGCATGCCCGCCAGGAATTTTGCGGTGTCGTCCGCGGTCACGGTGTCGGCGGCGCGCACGGGGGTAACCGCCGCGAGGAACATGGTTGCAGCGATCGCTGCAATTTTCGCGGTCTGACGCATCTTTATTCGAGGTTTGGAGATGCGGGACCTGGATCGGCCCCCGCTTTGCGGAAAACGGCGTACATCAAGAGGCCCGAAATCATGGTCAAAATACCGAGGGAAGTCTGCAACGGCCGTTCCGTCAAAAGATAGTACATCATGAAAGCTGTCACGAGCAGGAAAACGATCGGGGTTAGCGGGTATCCCCAGGCGCGATAGGGCCGCGGCAGGTTGGGCTGGGTGATGCGCAGCTTGATGACGCCGAGCACGGTGAAAAACGAGCAGAACAGCAGCGCCGACTGGATGAAGTCCAGCACCTTCTCGAAACTTTGGGTGAACAGCATCAGGGTGGCGACAGCAAGCTGGAACAGGATGGCATAAGCCGGCACGCCACGGCTCGATTTGCGGGAAAATATCTGCAGCGCTGGGATGTCCTCGCCCATCGTCATCATGACGCGCGGACCGATCCACATCATCGCGCTGATCGAGGAGATCAGCCCGATGCAGATCATGGCGCCGACGATGCGGCCGCCGATATCGCCGAAGATAGTGCTGCCGGCAATGCGGGCAACGTCGAGCTGCCCGGACAATTTGTCGATCGGAGTGGTGTAGAGGAACACCGCGTTGAGCGCGACATATAGCACCAGCACGATCAGCGTTCCAGAAAGCAGCGCGCGCGGCAGGTTCTGTTGCGGGGTGTGCATCTCGCCGATGATGTAGGTCGCCGCATTCCACCCCGAGAACGAATACATCACGAACACGAGGCCGATGGCAAACGGCGCGCTGACGATGTGGGCGAAGTCGGAGGCCTGCGGTGCAAACGTGACGGGTTGCGGCGTGCCGACGACAAATCCCGCAACCAGGAAGGCCACGATCAGCACGACTTTCAAAATCGTCGAGATCAGTTGAAAGGTCGAGGAGTGCCTGATGCCGGTGAGTTGCACGAGCGATACCAGCCAGACCAGGCCAACGGCAAGCACCAGCGGCGGGGCGCCCGGAAGCACCGATTTGCCGTATTCTCCAAAAGCCATCGCGGCCAGCGCCACCGGCGCCGCGAAGCCGACCGTCGCCGATACAAAACCCGCCAGAAATCCGAACGCCGGATGGAAGGCGCGGCTCAAGAAATTGTATTCGCCGCTCGAGCGCGGAAACATCGCGCCGAGCTCGCTATAGGAAAACACCCCGCACAGCGCGACGACGCCGCCGACCACCCAGAGCATCAGGATCGAAAAGCCCGAGGGGATGTCCTTGACCTGAAAGCCCAGGCTCGTGAACACGCCGACGCCGACCATGTCGGCGACTACAATCGCGGTCGCGACGAATACCGAGACGGTGGACCCGCTTTCGGGAAGCCGGCCGGGCCATGCCGCGCTTTCCGTTTCTGATGCCGCCATGTCGGTCCATGCCTCAAGGCGCGCGTCACGCCGGTGTTTTCTCATCGTGCAGGCTGAGCACCCTCAATTCAAGGAGCGTTAACAATGATTTAAATCTCGCCCTGAATTGGTATTGATATACCGTTCAGGGCCAGCACGCACTCCGGGCATCTACGGCGTTGCGAAAAGGCGGCGGCCGTCCCACAATCACGACACGATTTCGTGGTCAGTTTAGGGCTTCCGGGATGGGGAGTTTTTTCCGGAAGCTTAACGTCACCTAAACGCCGGCGCGCTCACATCTACCAGTCGCCGCTGGATATTGGGG
>DATBYN010000360.1:0-7228 GCA_036513695.1 Bradyrhizobium sp.
TTGTCGGATAAATGACATGAAAGCGAGGAAAATCAAAGGGTTTCCGGTCGCGTACCGTTCGCGAGCGTTAAGCGACCAACACAATTTTGCCAATATGTTCGCTGGTTTCCATGCGCCGGTGCGCGTCAGCGGCCTTTTCCAGCGGGAATGTGCTGTCCATCAGGGGTTTTATGCGTCCCTCGCGCAGCAGCGGCATCACCTTGGCCTCGATCGCGGCAACCATCGCCGCCTTGTCCGTATTGCTACGGGGGCGCAGCGTCGAGCCGGTGTGGTGCAGCCTTTTCACCATCAGTTTTGCGAAATTGACCGTCGCTTTGGCGCCACCCAGCGTTGCGATCTGGACGATGCGCCCGTCGATCGCCGCCGCGTCATAATTGCGGTCGATGTAATCGCCGCCGACCATGTCGAGAATGAGGTTGGCCCCAGTGCCATCGGTCGCGGTCTTGACCTCCGTGACAAAATCCTCGCTTCTGTAATTGATCGCTCGATCGGCGCCGAGTTTGATGCAGGCGTCGGCCTTGTCCTTTGATCCGACCGTGACGATCACCTTGGCGCCAAGCGCTTTCGCGAGCTGGATCGCCATGGTGCCGATGCCCGACGAGCCGCCATGGATCAGGATGGTCTCGCCCGCCTTCAGCGCGCCGCGCTCGAACACATTGTGCCAGACCGTCATCAGCGTTTCCGGGATCGCGCCGGCCTCGGTCATTGACAGCGAAGCCGGCACCGCCATCGCCTGGGCATCCTGCGCGATGGTATATTGCGCGTAGCCGCCGCCGGCGACCAGCGACATCACCTTGTCGCCGACCTTGTGTTTGGTCGCGCCGGGACCGACCGCGACCACTTCGCCGGCCACTTCAAGACCGGGCAAATCGCTGGCGCCGGGCGGCGGCGGATAGACGCCGGAGCGCTGCGCCACGTCGGGGCGGTTGACGCCGGCGGCCGCGACCTTGATCAGGATTTCACCCGGGCCTGGCGTCGGGACAATGCGGGTTTCGGGCACGAGCACCTCGGGGCCGCCCGGCTTAGAGATACCGATCACGGTCATTTGCGCGGGCAGCTTTTCCATGATTTTTTCCTTGGCCAAACGTTAAAATTTGAAGGGGCACCTGATTAACCAGCCGCGCTGCGGCTGGCAACCGCCTCTCTGGCCACGGAGGACAACGCATGGCGATCGAGGACGACGACAAACCAAGGAAGAAAGTCACCCACGAGATCGGGCAGGATTTGTCATTGCTGTCGGTCGAGGAACTCACCGAGCGCATCGCGCTGATGAGTTCGGAAATCGAGCGGCTGCAAGCGGCGATGGCGAAGAAGCGCGCCTCGAAGGAGGCGGCGAACAGTTTTTTCAAGACGTGAGAAGTCGTGATCCGATTAAAGCGCGATCCCTTTCTTCCCTCTCCCGCGCTTCGCGGGGGAGGGTGCCGAGCCGAGCGAGGCGCGTGGGGGCTCTCTCCACCAATCCCAATGCGGAGAGAGCCCCCACCCCAGCCCTCCCCCGCAAGCGCGGGAGAGGGGGCGCACCGTGCTCGATGCAGCCACTCGGCCAATGGCCGACATGGCAAACGAAGTCTAAAAAAAATCGCTCGTTTACGATCGATTAAGCTTTCTCACCTACGACTGCATTGTCCTCGTTTGGACACCGAGTGGCTCCTGTCCACTCTGTTTGACGCCTCCCTGTTATCAACTTCAAAGCCGCCGGAAACGGCGGCTCTTTTTTTGGGGGGCGTCCATGGTACCTCGCTGGAAACCATAAATTCTGTTGCGGCTGGACTCTGGTCCGCGGGCGCGTAATGATTTGTTCATTATAAGCCGGTGCCCGCGAGGGTCGGCAGTGTGACCAGTGGTGTGAGGCGTTAACCATGTCGGACCGTTCGCAAGGCGAAACCGCTCTCGTGCAATTCAGCGAACGGCTCACCAATTCCGCGGCGTTCGGCAGCCTGTTCCGGGAGGGCATGGATCTGGTCGAGGAGACCGCCGCCTATCTCGATGGCGCCGGCCGCACTGAAGCCAAGGCGCTCGACCGCGCCGTCAGCCTGACTTACGCGACCGAAAGCATGCGGCTGACCACCCGCCTGATGCAACTCGCCTCATGGCTGTTGCTGCATCGCGCGGTCAAGGAAGGCGAGATGACGCTGACCCAGGCCAATCGCGAAAAGACCAAGGTAAAACTCTCCGCCGCCGATCCCGGCCCGGTCGACATGATCGAAAGACTGCCCGACCAGCTGCAGGAACTGATCGCCCGCTCGGTGGCTCTGCAAGCAAAAGTCCGCCGCCTCGACACCACCATTCACGCGCCGGCTACCGAACGTGCCTCCATCGGCAATCCGCTGGTGCCGCAGCTCAACCGCCTGAAGGCCGCGTTCGAGCGGTAAATCCAGGGCTCCTTCGCGTAGGGTGAGCAAAGCGCAGAGTGCCCACCAACCATCGTCAAAAAAACGGTGGGCACGGCGCGAAGAGCGCCTTTGCCCACCCTACAGAAACAAAAACGCCCCGGCGCGAGCGGGGGCGTTTGGCGTCTCGCCTCGAACGAGAAGGCCTAAGCGGCCTCACTCCTTCTTCAGAAAGCCCGAAAACTTCTTCTGGAACCGCGACACGCGGCCGCCGCGATCGAGCAGCTGCTGGGCGCCGCCGATCCAGGCCGGGTGCGACTTGGAGTCGATATCGAGGTTCAATTTCTCGCCGGCCTTGCCCCAGGTGGAGCGCGTCTGGTACTCGGTGCCATCGGTCATGACGACCGTAATCATATGATAATCCGGGTGAATTTCGGGTTTCATGGCATATCCTCTAGCGCGCCGCGCCTGTCTTAACAATGCAAAAGGGGACGGATTTGGGCCGCTCTATAACGCCTAAACCCCGCCAAAACAAGCCAAGGATCTGAGAAGTATCTGACAAGTATGTTCCCGAATTAGCATCTTTCCGGATTTGCCTCTGCTGGCCGCGGTGCCTATCTGGGGGTGACAGAACCGATTGGTCGAGAGCTCATGAGCGCAGTGGAACGGTTTGAAGACCGGCATGGCGAAACGCCGCCGCGGCGCGATTTGGAAGCGACCGAGATATCCTCGATCGAAGCGGAACTGACGCAATCGGCCGCCGAAAGCGGCGCGCGGTTGCGCCCGCTTTTGGCGCTGGCGCCTTATGTCGCACGCTACCGCGGACGCGCCGCCCTGGCGCTGATATCGCTGACGATCGCCGCGATCACCACGCTCGTGGTTCCGGTCGCGGTGCGGCGGATGATCGATTTCGGGTTCACGCCCGAAGGCATCGCCATGATCAACAGCTATTTCAGCGTCATGATCGCCGTGGTCGCAATATTGGCCTTCGCCAGCGCGTCGCGGTTTTACCTGGTGATGACCATCGGCGAACGCATTGTCGCGGATCTTCGGCGCGACGTGTTTGCTCATCTGATGTCGCTGTCGCCGGCATTTTTCGATTCCGCGCGCTCAGGTGAACTGATCTCGCGGCTCACGGCCGACACCACGCAGATCAAATCGGCGGTCGGCGCCTCGGTCTCGATTGCGCTTCGCAACTTCATGCTGTTCGTCGGCGCGACCATCATGATGGTGATCACGAGCCCCCGGTTGTCGGGCCTGGTCCTGCTGGCCATTCCGCTGATCGTGATACCGCTTGTGGCGTTCGGGCGCTGGGTGCGGCGATTGTCGCGAGGCGCCCAGGATACGCTGGCGGAGGCGACCGCCTATGCCTCCGAACTGGTCGGCGCCATCCGAACCGTGCAGGCCTATACCAGCGAGCAGCTCGCCGACGCGCGCTTCGGCGCCGAGGTCGAGCAGGCCTATGAGGCGGCGCGCAGCTCGACCCGGGCGCGGGCGGTCCTCACCGCGATCATCATTTTCATCGTGTTCACCAGCGTGGTCGCGATCCTCTGGATCGGATCGCATGATGTGCTGACCGGCGCGATCACCCCCGGCCGGCTCGGCCAGTTCGTGCTGTACACGGCTTTTGCCGCGGCCGGGCTCGGCCAGCTCTCAGAAGTCTGGGGCGAGGTTTCCGCCGCGTCCGGCGCCGCCGAACGGCTGTTTGAGATTTTGCGCGTCAAATCGGCGATCGCGGCCTCTGCTTCGCCGCGGGCCCTGCCGGTACCCGCGCGCGGCGATGTCGGGTTTGATAATGTCAGCTTTGCCTATCCGACCCGGCCGGATGCGCCGGCGGTCGATGGCGTTTCGTTCACGGTCCGCGCCGGCGAGAAGGTCGCGATCGTCGGTCCCTCGGGCGCGGGAAAGAGCACGCTGTTTCACCTGCTGCTGCGATTCTACGATCCGGCGCGCGGCGTGATCGCCTTCGACGGCGTTCCGATCCGGGCGGCTGATCCGCGCGAGCTGCGCGCGCGCATCGCGCTGGTGCCGCAGGAATCCGTCGTGTTCGCCGCGAGCGCGCGCGAAAACATCCGCTTCGGCCGGCCGGATGCGACCGACGCCGAGGTCGAGCGCGCGGCTGATCTGGCGCATGCCACCGAATTCATCCGGCGATTGCCCGGCGGCTTCGAGGCGCAACTTGGCGAGCGCGGCGTGACGCTGTCCGGCGGCCAGCGCCAGCGCATCGCGATCGCGCGCGCGATCCTGCGCGACGCGCCGCTGTTGCTGCTGGACGAGGCGACCTCGTCGCTCGATGCGGAGAGCGAAACCCTGGTGCAGACCGCGCTGGAAGAATTGATGCGTCACCGCACCACGCTGGTGATCGCCCATCGCCTCGCCACCGTCTTGTCCTGCGACCGCATCCTGGTGATGGAGCAGGGCGGCATCGTCGAGCAGGGCACCCACGCCTCACTGGTCGCCGCCAACGGGCTCTATGCGAGATTGGCGAGGTTGCAGTTCGAGGGGGTGTGAGTTCGGCTCCTCGTGCGCCCGCCACGTTTGTCATCACCCGCCACCCGGTCCGGCCTTTGGCCGGCCGGATGACAGGCTCCGGCGGGTGATCCAGTATTCCAGAGGCGTTAGTGATTGACGGTGAAGCCGCGGCGTACTGGATACTCCGCCTTCGCGGAGTATGACGACTGAATATGGGGAGGCGTCGTGAACAACACTTACGGCTTCCACTCCATCCGCAGCACGGGTCTCCCCGACGTCGGATTCACATCTTCGCCGGCATGTGCAAAACCGTTGCGCTCGTAGAACCGGATGGCTCTGATGTTATCGGTATTCACCAGCAGCCTAATGCAATCCGGCGAGCGGCGCTTTGCCTCGTCGACCAGTGCAGTCGCGAGCTTCGAGCCCCAGTGACCGGGCGCGACGACCAGCTGATCGAGATAGCCTGACGCATCAATGGTGACGAAGCCGATCAGTGCCCCCGCTCGCTCAGCGACAATGATCTCAGCCTTCGGCACCAGCTCGCTGCGCCAGCGCTCGCGCCACCAATTTTCGCGCCCCGCGAAATCGATGGAGGGATAGGCCTGCTGCCAGGTCTGAAGCCACAGCGCGATCGCCGCGTCTTCGTCCTCGCCGCGGTAGGGGCGCAGATGAAACGTCGCGGCCACTACCGTTCCGTCAGCTTCAGCTCGATGCGGCGATTGCGCTTGTAGGCATCTTCCGTCGCAGCCGTATCGAGCGGCTGGAATTCCGCAAAACCGGCCGCGACCAGCCGCTGCGCCGGCACCCCGAGTGAGATAAGGTACTGCACCACCGAGATCGCGCGCGCCGACGACAATTCCCAGTTCGACTTGAACAATGGGCTGTTGACGATCGGCCGCACGTCGGTGTGGCCGTCGACCCGCAGCACCCAGGCGATTTCGCTTGGGATCTGCTTGTCGAGATCGATCAGCGCGTTCGCTACCGTGTCAAGCTCGGCGCGGCCTTCGGGCAGCAATTGTGCCTGCCCGGTGTCAAAAAATACTTCTGACTGAAAGACAAAACGGTCGCCGACGATCCGGATGTCCGGCCGGTTGCCGAGAATGGCGCGCAACCGCCCAAAGAATTCCGACCGATAGCGCGACAATTCCTGCACCCGTTGCGCCAGGGCGACGTTGAGACGCTGGCCGAGATCGGCGATCTTGCCTTGCGATTCCTTGTCGCGCTTCTCCGAGGCATCGAGCGCGTCTTCGAGCGCGGCGAGCTGACGGCGCAACGCTGAGATCTGCTGGTTCAGCACCTCGATCTGGGCCAACGCCCGCGCCGAAACCTGCTTTTCGGAATCCAGCGCCTTGTTCAGTTCGTTGGCGCGGCCGGCAGCGTCGTTGCCGGCGCCGGCGAGGCCCTCATACAGCCCCTTGATGCGATCGCGCTCGGCTTCGGTGGAGGCGAGCCCGGCGCGGAGCTGCGAGAGCTGGTCGTTGAGATTGAGCTCGCTGAGCTTTTCCAGCGACAACAAATCGTTGAGCTGCGCGATCTTGGCATTGAGCTCCTCCAGCGCCTTGTCCTTGCCGGTGATCTGCTGCGACAGGAAGAACTGCACCACCAAAAACACCGACAGCAGAAATACGATCGAGAGCACCAGCGTCGACAGCGCATCGACAAAGCCTGGCCAGTAGTTGAATCCGGTCTCGTTGCGGCGGGCACGGGCAAGGGCCATTGGCTTCTCTCTCTTGGTGGTCAGCTCTTCTCAGGCTGGCGCGCCAGGCGCTCGAGCAATTTCTTGATCTCGCGGTTCTGCTCGCCCTGGCCGTCCGCCCATTCGCGGATCATCTGCTGCTCGGTGCGCATATGCGCGACCAGGCCCTGAATGGCTTCGGCGAGATTGGCCATCGCAGCCGTCGTGCTGCGGCTGGCGCCGCCCTCTTCCAGCGTCAGCCGCAACCGCTCGACCGCGGCCTGAAGTTCGCCATTGCCGCCGGTGCCGCCTTCCTTGGAATATTCGCGCACGGTTGTCGCGAGCCAGTCTTCCAGGTCGGTGTAGAACCGGTTCTGCGCCTGGCTCGACTGCAGGTCGAGAAAGCCGAGGATCAGCGAACCGGCGAGACCGAACAGCGAGGACGAAAACGAAATGCCCATGCCGCCGAGCGGCGCGGCGAGACCTTCTTTCAGCGTGTCGAACAGGGCGCCGGCGTCGCCGCCGACTTTGAGGCCGTCGATCACCTTGCCGACGGAACCGACGGTTTCGATCAGGCCCCAGAACGTGCCGAGCAGCCCGAGGAACACGAGCAAGCCCGTCATGTAGCGCGAAATGTCGCGGGCTTCATCCAGCCGTGTGGCGATCGAATCCAAGAGATGCCGCATGGTCTGCTGCGAGATCGTCATCCGCCCCGATCGCTCGCCACCGAGGATCGCCGCCATCGGCGCCA
>DATBYN010000361.1:0-2160 GCA_036513695.1 Bradyrhizobium sp.
AGGCCCTCAAGTCCGGCGCCGATGGCAAAGGGGTTGCCGCGAAAATGAAGGAAATGCCGACCGACGACCGCCTGTACGGCAAGGGAACGATCCGTGCCGACGGACGTAAAATTCACGACATGTATCTGTTCGAGGTGAAGAAGCCGGTGGAATCCAAATATCCGGGCGACTTCTACAAGACGCGCGCCACCATCCCGGCCGCGGAGGCGTTCCGCCCGCTCAAGGAGGGCGGCTGTCCACTCGTGAACGGCTAGTCTAGTTTCTGTCGCGAAAGGCAAAATAGTACGGTGGAATGAGCATTTCCGCGGTTTTTCGTGGGCAAGTTTTTACTTGCCAAGTCGAGGCGCGATGTCTCTCATTTGAGAGATGATTCGTCGCCACACTGAACAGCCTGTCAATGCCATCCGCTGCTGGATGGGCAGCGGAACTGGCCTGCGGCCGGCGGTTCTCGGCTCGCGGAGTTGAGCCGTGGCGCGGCCGGCGGCGCGGCAGATGAGCTTTGCCGATCTCGAACTGCTGCGGCAGGGCGTGCGGCTTGAGCCGTTGCTGCGGGCGATCTGCGATTTTCTCGATAAGCAGCCGGCGCTGGTCGAGCGGGTGCGGCGCGATCTGGTGCGCGGCCTCAAACAGCCGGACCACGGACGCCGCGGCCTCACTGCGGCGCAGGTGTTGCGCGCACTGGTTCTGATGCGGGTGAAGGACTGGGATTATCGCGAGCTGCGCGAACGCATTGCCGATGGAATAACGCTGCGAGCGTTCACCAATTTCTACTGCGAGGAGGTGCCCAAGCATGACGCCTTCAACCGCAGCTTCAACCGGCTGACGCCGGCGACGCTCAAGGCCATTAACGAACTCGTCGTTGAAGCCGCCGTGAAGCTCGGCGTTGAGGACGGCAGTAAGCTGCGGGTCGACACCACGGTGGTGGAGACCAACGTTCATCATCCGACCGACAACACCTTGTTGTGGGACGTTGTGCGGGTCCTCACGCGGCTCCTCGGCCGGCTTGCCGAGGCGCTGGAGCTGCGGCGCATCGCGGGTTTTCGCAATCGCTCGCGTGCCGCGCATCGGCGCATGTATGAGATTCAACGCATGACGACGCGGCAGCGTCAGGGCGCCGGATCCCAACAGACCGCGACCTACCGGGCGCTGATTGGCATTGCCAAGGAGGTGGTGGCGAGTGCCAGGATGGCGCTTGACGATACCGCTGCGATGCGCGGCAAGGACCTGCTCACCGCCCTGAACATCAAGGCCCTGCGCGAGGAGATCGCGCATTATTGCGCACTCGGCGCGCGCGTCATCGACCAGGCGCAGCGCCGCGTGCTCGACGGCGAACAGGTGCCCACATCTGAGAAGATTTATTCGATCTTCGAACCGCACACCGACCTGATCAAGCGGGGCAAGGTTCGCACTCCGGTTGAGTTCGGCCACAAAGTGTTTCTCGCCGAAAGTGCCAGAGGATTGATCACCCAGTATGAGGTTCTCAAAGGCAACCCTGTAGACGAAGTCCATGTGGCGCCCTCGCTCAGGCGTCACCGCCGTGTCTTCCGCCGTGCCCCGGCCCTTTATGGTGCCGATCGCGGCTTCTTCAGCGAGAACAACCTCGCTGTCTGCGTGCGCGGCGGCGTCGCCACGGTCTCGATCCCGCAGCGTGGCGGCAGCAAGACGCCGCAACGTCGCGACCACGAACGATCGGCGGCGTTCAAGCGGGGCCAGCGTTTCCGTGCCGGCATTGAGGGGCGCATCTCAGTGCTCATGCGCGGCCGCGGCATGAAGCGTTGTCGCGCCGAAGGCGCTGAGCGCTTCGCTTTGTTCGTTGCCGCCGCGGTGCTCGCCAACAATCTCATGATCATCGGCGAACTGTTGACCAAACGCTCCAGAGGCCGGCGCAAAATCAACCGACAATTTCTCAGCTGACCACCGCCGCGGTGAAACAGACCACCGTCCTTATCGCGACGCCCAGCGCAACTGCACCTGGCAGAGGCCGGCCCGTGCCGAAAATGGCGCGAGAAGCGCTAGCAAATTCATCCGCACGGCAGTACAGTTATGCCGATGAAATCGGTATAACTGACCTGTCCCAACTCAAAATCCACCAATTTCGCGACAGAAACTAGACTAGAGCCCGGTAAACCGAGGTATCGGTTTTACCAAAACAAATTGGCT
>DATBYN010000362.1:0-2904 GCA_036513695.1 Bradyrhizobium sp.
TAACCTGGGAACGTCAAAATCCACCAATCCCGAGGTCCCGCCATGAGCAGTTCCACCCAGAAATCCGCCAATAGTCCCGCCCTAAAACCCGCCGCCGAGCTCGCGCGCGCCAGCAATTTTCGGTTTCCCAATGAAAGCGCCGAATATCGCCGTGCCCGCGAGGCGCTGCTGGCGGAAGAGATCGAGCTTCGCCGCCACATCGAGCGTGTCGCCGAGCAGCGCCGCGCCTTGCCGCCGGGCGGCGAGGTCAAAAAGAATTATGTATTCGAGGGTGAAAGGGGACCTGCGTCTTTCGCCGATCTGTTCGGCGACAAGCAGACGCTGGTCATCTACAGCTACATGTTCGGGCCGCAACGCGAAGGGTCTTGCCCGATGTGTACCTCGTTCATGGGCACGTGGGAGCACAAGCTGACCGACGTCGAGCAGCGCGTGGCTTTGGTTTTTACGGCGCGCTCGCCGATCGGCCGGCTGGTCGCTGCCAAGCGGGCGCGGGGCTGGACCAGGCACAGGGTTTATTCGGACACGTCAGGCGATTACACTCGCGATTACGTCAGCGCCGAAGATGCTGATGTTCCGGGCTACAACGTGTTCACGCGCCAAGACGGCAAAATCCATCATTTCTGGGCCGGCGAGATGGGCGCGGTGACGGCCGATCCTAGCCAGGATCCGCGCGGCGCGCCGGATATGGACCCGCTCTGGACCATCCTTGACACCACGCCCGAGGGGCGGGGAACCGACTGGTACCCGAAGCTGAATTATTGAGAAAGCGCGGACATGGTTAACGCCGTAAATGCGCGGGTTTTCCCGCGCTTTTACGGGTGAAAATGTCGAATGCCCAACATCTGCCCGCACTTAATCTGCATTTAACTAAAAGTCGCCTTAATGACGCTCCGCGCCTCTGCGAGATGCTGAACGGGAACCCAAACCGGCTGCGGCATCGAGAGGAAAAAAGGTGGAACTGTCCTGGGCGCTAGTGGATGAGTACGAGTAAAGTTAAGACGGTCGCGGCGGGCAGCCGCAAAAAATCCTCCCGAAAAGCTTCTCTCCATAACCTCCTTGGCGGCACTGCGGTTGCTTGTCTTGTCGTCGGCTGCGGTTGGACGGTGTACAACAATATTATCGCAGCGAGCGTCTATCCGACGCTCGGCAGCGCCCGCTACGACGAGCCCGTGATCAAGCCGCAGATGAGGCTCGCCGCGCGGTCCGCAACCCAGGCCGTCAACGAGGTGTTTGCGGCGCTGCCCGAAACGGCTCCGGTGATTTCGAAGCCGGCAACCGTCGCCTCGATCACGCCGACCATGTTCAACGAACGGTTTGCCGCGTCCGAGGCGCAAGGTGTCGCGTCGAATGCCGCGAATGCGCCCGTGCCGGGCGAGGCGCCGAAGCTAGCCGAAGCGCCAAAGCCCGCAGCCGCGTCAAAGGTCGCCGAGGCGCCGAAGCCGAAAGAAACGCCGGCGCCCGCGCCTGCAAAGGTCGCAGCACTTCCCGTTCCGCCCGCCGCCGCCGAGACCAAGACGGCGAAAGCGCCGGGTACTTCCATCCGCGACATGGCGCAGCGCGCCAAAGCGGCTGTCATGTCGATCGCCTCCAACGAGAAGCATTCGATCTTCGAAAAGCTCTGGGGCAAGCAGCCGTCGCAGGGCTCGCTATTGGCCTACGCTTCCGCCGACGCCAGCATCACCGGCAGCCTTTCCAGCAGCCTTGGGCAAAACCAGAATCCGGCGCTCGGCGGATCGGCGCCCTACGACCGCTCGACTGCGGTCTACGATATCTCTGCGCACATGGTGTACCTGCCCGACGGCACCAAGCTCGAAGCGCATTCCGGCCTCGGCGACAAGCTTGACGATCCATCTTCCGCGAAGATCCGGATGCGCGGCGTGACGCCGCCGCACATCTACGAACTAAAACCGCGCGAGGCGCTGTTTCACGGCGTGCCGGCGCTGCGGCTCACTCCGATCGGCGGCGAGGAGGCAATCTACGGCCGCAGCGGTCTGTTGGCGCACACCTTCATGCTCGGCCCCAACGGCGATTCCAACGGCTGCGTCTCGTTCCGCGATTACAACGCCTTCCTGAATGCCTACCGCAATCAGGGCATCAAGCGATTGGCCGTGGTCGCACGGGTGGAGTGAGCAAGACCTGGGGCTGCCCGCTTGCGCGGGGAGACCGAAGAGCGCTATCACCAAACTATGTCGATGCCCGACTTCCAACCAACGCTGACCGGCCCGACCGTAATCGTCAGGCCGATCGCGGCCGCCGACTGGGCGGAGCTGTTCGCTGCCGGCTCCGATCCGGAGATCTGGAAGGTGCATCCCGCTCCCGATCGCTACACCGAGCCGGCGTTCCGCGCGTATTTCGACGGCGCGCTGGCGTCGAAAATGGGCTTTGTGTTCGTCGACCGGTCGACGCAAAAACTGATCGGCTCGAGCCGTTACCACGGCTATGACGCGGAACGGAGCGAAGTCGAGATCGGCTGGACTTTTATTGTCCGTTCCCATTGGGGCGGGGCGACCAATCGCGAAGTCAAGCGGCTGATGCTCGATCATGCCTTTACCTTCGTCGATACCGTGATCTTCTGGGTGGGCGAGAAAAACTGGCGCTCCCAGGGGGCGATGAAAAAGATTGGCGGTGTGCTGCGCGACGGGTTTTTCACCCGGGAAGCGACCGGCGGCACGCCGTACGTCATATTCGAGATTGAAAAGAGCCGATATCAGGAGGGCGGGCGGGCTCTGGTCGCCTGAGGTTCATGTCGCGCGGCGCCTGGCAGCATCCGCGCGATCCAATGGCCAGCAAATCCCTGCGTTCAGGCCGCCCGGCGCGGAACGATCTTCTTGTAGCTGTGGGCTTTCTCCGCCTTGGAGAGATCGTGCGCGGCCTGCAGGTTCATCCAGAAGCGCGGATCAGTAC
>DATBYN010000363.1:0-6755 GCA_036513695.1 Bradyrhizobium sp.
GCCGAGGTCGTGGGCGTTACCGGAGGGGTCCTTGTGGATCGCGATCAGGCAGGGCACGCCGCCGCCGCGCTGGTATTCCGAGCGCACGGTGTGGCCGGGACCCTTCGGGGCGATCATCAGCACGTCAAGATCGGGACGCGGGTCGAGCAGGTTGAAGTGCACGTTGAGGCCGTGGGCGAACACCAGCGCCGCGCCCTTCTTCATGTTGTCGTGCAGATGCTCGCGGTAGATGTCGCCCTGCAGTTCATCGGGGGTGAGCATCATCACGAGGTCGGCCCATTTGGCGGCGTCCGCAACTTCCATCACCTTGAAGCCGGCGGCTTCCGCTTTCTTGGCGGAGCCCGATCCCTTGCGCAGCGCGATGGCGACGTCCTTGACGCCGGAATCCTTCAGGTTCAGCGCATGGGCGTGGCCCTGGCTGCCATAGCCGACGATGACGACCTTCTTGCCCTTGATCAGGTTCAGGTCCGCGTCGCGATCGTAATAAACACGCATGGTCGTTCCTTTTTCGCTGGCCGGGCGGAGCGCCCGGATCGTCATGTGTTCTGAAGGGGTGGCGGGTGATTTCCGGCGTTGTCTAGTCCATTTTTCGCTTCCTGGGAAACCCGTTTCTGCATGGCGCGCTGCGGCATCATGCGTCCATGAAGACCGGATAGAGCGAGGCCAGCAGCAATATCGCCATCACGATGTTGAACGCACGCACCGCCCTCCGGGAGTTCAGCAGCGGCCGCAGCGAACTGCCGAACAGCGCCCAGACGGTGCACGACACCGCTCCCAGGAGCAGGCCGATAGCGACCTGGATGGCGATGTTCCACGGGAACGAGGCGATAGCCGCATAGGTCGTGATGGTGCCGATCACGATCACCCAACCCTTGGCATTGATCCACTGGAACATCGCGGCACCCCAGAATGTCATGGGACCGCGGCGGTTGCCCTGCTCGGGTGTGACAGGCTCGGATGTCGCGATCGCGATGGCAAGATAAATCAGATAGGCCACGCCGCCATACTTCAGGATCGTCTGCAGCACGGGATAGGCGATGAAGATGGCGCCGAGCCCAAGGCCGACTGCGCCTATCATGAAGGCGAAACCGATGGTGATACCGGCGATATGCGGCAATGTCGGGCGGAAACCGTAGGTCAGTCCCGACGACAGCAGCATGATGTTGTTCGGTCCGGGCGTGAAATACATCACGGTGGCGAACATGACGAAGGCGATCAGAAGCGAGTGTGACATGGCTAGCTCACGCGATCTTCGGCAGGACTTGCTTGGGCGAGACTTGCGGACGTTTCGACAGCAGCATGATAGCGATACCGCACACGACGATGACCATCCCGGCAAGCCGTAACGGTCCGAACCGTTCGCCGAACACGATCGAGGAGGCGGCGGCGCCGACGAACGGCACCAGCAGCGCAAATGGCACCACCTGGGCCGCCGTGTAATCCCGCAGCAGCCGGCCCCACAGCCAGTAAGCGATGCTGGTCGAAATCGCGCCGAGCGCCAGCATGCAGGCGAACCCGGTCAGCGACATATGGATCAGCGCATTTAAGGTTGCCTGCGGCCCGTCGGTGAGCAGCGCCAGCGCGAACAGCGGCAGCGGCGGCACCAGGCAGAGCCAGGCGAACAGATCGAACATCGGCACGTCGCGTGCCTGCCGCAGCAGGAGATTGCCGATCGCAAAACTGATCGGCGAGATCATCAGCACCGCGAACGCCCCGACGCTGAAATCGTAGCCGACCGTGCCGCAAATCATCAAAAGCCCAACCGTCGCTACAGCGATACCAAGGCCTTGCAGCGGCGTCGGCATTTCGCGAAACGCGATCACCGCGAAGGCAATGGTGAACAGCGCCTGGCTCTGCACGATCACGCTCGTAAGACCGACCGGAACGCCATGCGCGATGCCGTATGACTGGGCCAGAAACTGTCCGAGAAACAGCGTAAGGCCGATCGCGATCAGCAGCGGCCAGGTGACTTTGGGCTTGCGCACGAACAGGCACGGCAGGGCGGCGATGGCAAAGCGCAGCGCCGTCATCAATGGCGGTGAAAATTCGTCGAGCGCGATCCGGCTCGCCACAAAGGCAAGGCCCCAGATAACCGCCACCAGGACGGCGATACCGATATCGGCCGGCTTCATCTTGTTCTTTTTCTAGCTCTGTTCGCCGGACTTTGGTTTGCGCAGCAAGTAAGTGCCGTGCAGCGGTGCGTGGTAATCGGCCGAGACGAGGGTAAAACCGACATCGGTCAGCATCCGCTCGATCACCCAGCCGAAGGTCGAATATTCGTCGCGCATATGGGTAACTACGCTGTCGCGCGAAAAACCGTGGTTCTTGATGTTGAATTCCGCCCACTGCTCGACGCCGCGCTCGGGACCATCGGGCATGCTGACGAACACGATGTCGCGCAGATAGAAGCTAGCGCCCGGCTTCAGCGCCGCAAGGATCCGCGCCAGCGCCACCGCTTTCCAGAAATCCGGCAGATGATGCAGCGCAAACTCGCTGACGATCAGGTCATAGGAATTTGGCTGATACGCAAAGCTCAATAGCCCGGCCGGCTGGGTCCGGATCGCGACCTTGCGGTCGCGGGCCTGGAGTTCCGCAAGCGCCAGCATCGCCGGCGAAATGTCGATGGCGTCGACCTCGGCGCCCATCAGCGCCGCCTCGCATGCGAGCACGCCATTGCCGCAGCCGATATCGGCGATCCGCCAGCCGCGCTGCACCTCCAGCATGGTCAGCGCCGCGCGGGCGCGCAAATCGCTGTCGACATGGCGGTCGTAGATCGAGGCGACCGCGGAATCGAGCCCGATCTGCCGCCGCTCGTTATAATACCAGTCGCGCGCCAGCATGGCTCACATCCCCTCAGGCCCGCGGCTGATGGCGGCAACCCCGGTGCGCGAGACCTCGACCAGGCCCAGCGGACGCATCAGGTCGATGAACTGGTTGATCTTGCTGGAATTGCCGGTGATCTCGAACACAAAACTTTCGATGGTGGCGTCGATCACCCGGGCGCGGAACGCTTCGGCGAGACGTAAAGCCTCGACACGGTGATCGCCGGTGCCGCGCAGTTTCACCATTGCGAGCTCGCGCTCGATCGAGCGGCCGGTCAGCGTCATGTCGACCACGCGATAGACCGGGATCATGCGGTCGAGCTGGTGTTTTATCTGCTCGATCACCATCGGCGTTCCCGTGGTGACGATGGTGATGCGGGAGAGATGTTTCTGGCTCTCGGTCTCCGAGACCGTGAGGCTTTCGATGTTGTAGCCGCGCCCCGAGAATAGTCCGATCACGCGCGCGAGCACGCCCGGCTCGTTCTGCACGAGCACCGAGAGCGTGTGCGCTTCAGTCGGCTCATGGCGGTCTTCCATGAAATAGGCGGATGCGGGCTGGTTCATTGTTAGGTCCTCGTCGTCCCATTCTTCGTCATACCCGCACTCCTCGTCATAACCGCCAAAGCGGGTATCCGGTAATCGCAGGCGCCGGAGGCGGAATACATCTGCCGCGGCGTACTGGATCGTCCGGTCAAGCCGGACGATGACGGCGGAGTTTGTGGTCGCTGTTGCTTCATGACAGTGATCATCCTCACACCAGAACCTCGCCGCCGGCGACGGCCTGAGGAGCTATCCAGCGCTGGAACAAATCGAAATCGATATTGCCGCCGCTCAGGATCAGGCCGACCCGTTTTCCCCGGATTCTTGCCTTCTCCTGCAGCGCGGCGGCGAGCGCGGCGGCGCCGGCGCCCTCCGCAAGGTTGTGCGTATCGGTCCAGTAGGCGCGGATCGCCGCGCCTATCTCGGCGTCGGTGACCTGCACGATGCCCGAGGCGCCCTTGCGGATGATGTCGAGCGCGTCCGCGTCGGGGACGCGCGTCGCCATGCCATCGGCCAGCGTATTGCTGCTGTTGGTCCTCACCACCGTACCGGCTGCGAACGACAGCGCATAGGACGGCGCCTCCGTCGATTGCACGCCGACGATTTCGGTTTTCAGCGAAAGCAGATCGCGCGCCAGGATGCAGCCGCAGATGCCGGACCCCTGCCCGATCGGCACATAGAGGACATCCAGGTCAGGCGTCTTGCGCAAGAGTTCGAGTGCGTAAGTCGCAACACCGAGAACGAGGTCAGGATGGAACGCCGGTACGATGTGAAGTCCTGCTGCGTCGGCATGGCGATAGGCCTGTTCGCGAGCCTCCTGAAAATCCTCGCCATGTTCTACCAGCTCGGCACCGAAGGCCCGCATGGCGCGGTTCTTCTCGGCTGAATTTCCGCGCGGCACGTAGATCGTGACCGGCACACCATAACGGCTCGCCGCGAAAGCAAGACTCTGGCCGTGATTGCCGCGGGTTGCGGAGATAATGCCGACCGTATCAGGCCGCTCGCGCTTCAGACGATCGAGATAGACGAGGCCGCCGCGCACTTTGAAGGCGCCGATCGGTGTGTGGTTCTCGTGCTTGACGATGGCCGTCGCGCCGAGCCGCTCCGACAATAGCGGCCACGCGTGGGCCGGCGTCGGCGGCATCGCCGCCGCAACAACGCCATGCGCGCGTTCCAATTGCGCAAGATCAAACATCGGCCCACCTCGTCAAAGGCGGTGAGCTCCCTCTCCCCGCTTGCGGGGAGAGGGTTGGGGTGAGGGGGTACAGGTGAGTATGAGTGCGGGGAGAGTCCCCCTCACCCGACGCTTCGCGTCGACCTCTCCCCGCAAGCGGGGCGAGGTTAAGGAAGCGATGCCGGCGAACAGTCGCCATCGTCACACCAGCGCCTTGCCGCCGGCGAAGGCCGTGGCGGTTGCTTCATCGGTGGCTTCCGCCGGCAGCAGCATTTCGTTGTGTGCCTTGCCGGAGGGGATCATCGGGAAGCAATTCTCGAGCGCCGCCACCCGGCAATCGAACAGCACCGGGCGCTTGACCGAGATCATCTCCTTGATCGCGCCGTCGAGATCGCCGGGTTTTATCGCCTGGATACCGACGCAGCCATAGGCTTCCGCGAGCTTGACGAAATCCGGCAGCGCCTCGGAATAGGAATGCGACAGCCGATTGCTGTGCAAGAGCTGCTGCCACTGCCGCACCATGCCCATATACTGGTTGTTCAGGATGAAGATCTTGATCGGCAATTCGTGCTGAACGGCGGTCGACATCTCCTGCATCGTCATCTGCACCGAGGCATCGCCGGCGATATCGATCACGAGGCTGTCGCGGTGCGCGACCTGGACGCCGACCGCGGCCGGGAGGCCATAGCCCATGGTGCCCAGACCGCCCGAGGTCATCCAGCGGTGCGGCTCCTCGAAGCCGAAAAACTGCGCCGCCCACATCTGGTGCTGGCCGACTTCGGTGGTGATGTAGACGTCGCGGCCCCGCGTATTCTCGAACAGGCGCTGGATCGCATATTGCGGCAGGATCACGTCGCTGTTCTTTTTATAGGACAGCGAATTGCGCGCGCGCCATTTTGCGATTTCATGCCACCAGGCGCGGATATCCGGCTTCTTCGTTTCCGCCTTGAACACCTGCAATAGATCGCCCAGCACATTTCCGGCGTCGCCGATGATCGGGATATCGACGCGGATGTTCTTGTTGATCGAGGACGGATCGATGTCGATGTGGATCTTCTTCGAGCCCGGCGAGAAGGCATCGGTCCGCCCGGTGATGCGGTCGTCGAAGCGCGCGCCGACGCACAGCATGGCGTCGCAGCCATGCATCGCCATGTTGGCCTCGTAGGTGCCGTGCATGCCGAGCATGCCGAGCCAGTTCTTGCCCGACGCCGGATAGGCGCCCAGCCCCATCAAGGTGGAGGTGATCGGGAATCCGGTCGCTTCGACCAGTTCGCGCAGCAGTTTTGACGCTTCGAGGCCGGAATTGATGACGCCGCCGCCAGAGTAGATGACCGGGCGTTTTGCAGACGCGAGCAGCGCCACCGCCTTGCGGATCTGCGTCGCGTCACCCTTCACCCGCGGCGTATAGGACACGTGCACGTCGGACTTGCGTGGCGGGTGATAGGTGCCGAGCGCGAACTGCACGTCCTTGGGCACGTCGACCACGACCGGGCCGGGACGACCGGTGCTCGCTACATAAAAAGCCTCGTGCAGCACTTTTGCCAGATCGTTGACGTCGCGCACCAGCCAATTGTGCTTGGTGCAGGGCCGGGTGATGCCGACGGTGTCGCATTCCTGGAACGCGTCGTTGCCGATCAGATGGGTCGGCACTTGCCCGGTGATGCACACCAGCGGGATCGAATCCATCAGCGCATCGGTCAGCGGCGTCACCATGTTGGTGGCGCCGGGCCCCGAGGTCACCAGCACCACGCCCGGCTTGCCGGTCGAGCGGGCATAGCCTTCCGCGGCGTGGCCGGCGCCCTGCTCGTGCCGCACCAGAATGTGCTCGACGTCGCTCTGCTGGAAAATCTCGTCATAGATCGGCAGCACCGCGCCGCCGGGATAGCCGAAAATATGCTTGACGCCATGATCGATCAGCGCCCGCACGATCATGGCAGCTCCGGTCATCTGGTTCGGATCGTGGCTCTTGTCGCTCATGGCTTGCTCCGGATGCGCTCAGCTAGCGCGGCTTCTTCAGTTGGCTCTTTGGAAAATAAAAAGGGGCCCAAGAGGCCCCATGCACACCGCCCGAATTTGGGATGGCCTCAGCCATCCCCGGCGGTGCGCCTGGCTACGACGACGATAAGCAGTTTGGTAATTTTATTACGCATATGGCCGCCTAGACTTCCCAAAGGTTGCGCGCGTTATAGCTGTCCGACCCAAGAAGTCAAGACAGGGCG
>DATBYN010000364.1:0-3043 GCA_036513695.1 Bradyrhizobium sp.
AGCGTGAGGACAAAACTCTCGCCGGTGTCGGTAAAACTCCAGTTGAGCACGATGTGCCTGCCTTCGGCCTTCGGGCCGTTGAGCCGTACGCCGAGCACGTCCCACAATTGGCCGGTGCGCAGTGCAGCCAGCGTTTCGCGCGGCATCGGTGGCCGCGACGGCACCTTCGGCATACCCTGCCGCAACTCCTGCGCACCGAACAGATAGGCGTTGCGCCAGGTCGCGCTCTCCGCGGCATAACCGAGCTGCTCGAGCGTGTCGGCGAGCAGCGCGCGGGCGGCCTGATGGTCGGGCTCGGCGAACACCAGATGGCTCAACGCTTGGGCTATGAAACGAAACTCGCCTTTCGCAAAATCCGCCCCTGCACGCGCCAGAATCGCGTCGGCGCCGCCCATATATTCGACGTATTTCTTGCCGGCCTCGACCGGCGGCAAGGAATCGAGATTGACAGGGTTGGCGTCGTACCAGCCGAGATATTTCTGGTAGATCGCCTTCACATTGTGCCGGATATGGCCGTAATAGCCGCGCCCGTGCCACGCAGCTTCGAGACTCGCCGGCAGTTTTATCACCTCCGCGATTTCGCTCGCCGTCAACCCGTGATTCATCAGGCGGATGGTCTGGTCATGCGCGAACTTATAGAGATCGCGCTGCTGGCGGATCATTTTGTCGATACGCTCTTTGCCCCATACCGGCCAATGGTGCTGGCCGCACATCGCCTCGGCCTTGCCGCCCCACATCTGCAAGGCTTCGCCCAGATATTTCGACCAGGCCAGCGCATCGCGGACATCGGCGCCGCGGAACGGCAGCAGATTGTGGAAATTATGCGTGCAGTTTTCCGCCAAATTCAAAAGCCTGTAGCGCAGGATGAAAAAATGCATCTCCGCCGGCGCTTCGCTGTTCGGCGCCATCTGGAATTCGAATTCGATCCCGTCGATCGTACGCTTGTCGCCCGTCTCCATGATGAGATCGGTCGGGCGCAACAGCGCGACCGCCCCTGCCGCCATCGACTTGCCGAGCCCGCAATCGACCTGCCCGCGCGGACCTTTTGCCAGCAATGGCCCGAACTGATATTGCGCGCGCCGCAGCATCGCCGGCCCCGCGATGATGTTTTCCGAAACCGCGTGCTCCATGAAGAGATTGGGCGCGATGATTGGGACTTTGCCGCCCTCCAGCGTCGCGTCATCGAGCACGCCGCGCGCGCCGCCCCAATGGTCGGTATGGGTGTGGGTGAAGATCACGGCGGCCACCGGGCGTTTGCCGCGGTGTTTGAAGTAGAGCTCGATCGCGGCGCGCGCGCCTTCGATCGAGGTCAGCGTGTCCACCACGATCACGCCGGTATCGCCCTCGATCAGCGTCATACTGGCGATGTCGAGCCCGCGAATTTGATAGACGCCGGGCACCACCTCGAAAAGGCCGTGGTTCATGTTGAGACGCGACTGCCGCCACAGGCTTGGGTTGACGGTTACGGGCGCCTCTTCTTCGGAAAGAAAGCCGTAGGGCTCGAGGCACCAAACCACCCGGCCCTGCGCGGATGTGATCCGCGCGTGTTCCAGCGTGCCCAAAAAGCCGCGCGACGCATCGTCGAAATCGGCAGTGTCCGAGAATGGCAGCGCTTGCAGCATGGCGGCCTGTTGAGCGATGACGGATGCGGAGGCGTCCTTGGGTGTATTGTCAGTCCCTGTTTGGGTCATGTTTGTTGTCCTCCCTTGCGTGACGCGGAAATCAAATTCGGATTGCTTCGCGCAAGCAAGACATCAGACGAATTCGGCGCCTATGCAAGGCGGATTTACGCCAGCCTGAGGCTTGGCTCCAGCAGTTGGGATGGCCTCGTCTGGCGGCGTTTCCCGCAGGCCGCTTGTGTTCTTTTTGATTAAGGATTGCTCGATATCCTCCCGTCCCTCGTTGGCAAAGATGACGGTTTTCGCGCAACCATTGGCGAAGCAGATTTTACCATGATAGCGATTTCGGAAGAGAAAGTTATCGATTACGACACCACGGCCCGGCTCGCGACCGAAGCGTTTGGCTCGAGCGGCGTGGTGTTTTCCGCCGAGCGGATGAAGTGGCTCTATGTGCGCGGTTTTGGAGAAGGCACGATCGTTCTGGCGGCCACCGACGACGGTGTCAAAATCGGTCAGATCGCACTGGTTCGCCAGACCTTGCATTGCGATGGAAGACCTTGCTCCGCCATTCAGCTCGTCGATCTCTTCATCGCGAAGGACCACCGCTCCCCGCAACTGATCCGTCGCATCTATAAGGAAGTCGAGCAGATCTGTGTCGACCGCAAGATTCGCTTCATTCTCGCCATGCCGAACGAAAATGCGAAGCAGCTCAATGCGCGCCTCCTGAAGCTCAAGCCGCTGCTCTGGCTGCAGGTCCGCGCCGGCGCCACGTTGCTGCCGCCGCGACGCTCCGAATTGAAGTATTCCGGCTACCTCAAATCCTTGACCCCAAAGGAAGCCGTCGACTTGCTGTCCGGCTTCGACACCGAGGCAACGGAGAACGGGTTACGATGGTATGGTGAGGTCTTGTTCAGCCGCATGAACGATCCGACCTGCGACTATGCCATTCATGCCGCAGCCGATCTCGTTCTGATTTCGTCAACCCGCAAGACCAAAGGCGTCGGCTATACCCTGCTCTGCGGTTTCTTGGCGCGACCTCTCGCCACCGTCACACCAACTGATGTGCGCGAACTGGTCCGTGCCGCCTGTTATTTCTGGAAGCGGCCGCTGTTCGCCTATGCCGGCGTCAATGACAGGCTTCCGGCGCTTCCCGGGATGGCGCTGCCGGCGCGCCTACGGCCGCCAATGCTCGTTCAATTGCGCGACTTTGCTGCGCAAGCGCCTGATATCCAATTGAGCCGTTTTCAGCTGATCGATTCCGATTTCGTCTGATTTCGGTGCGTACGCCTAGCGCATCGCCGTACCCGATTGCAGAATTTCGGCGATCGCCCGCCCCGCCGCGACCGTTCCGAGATGGCCGCCGACATCCTTTGTCGCCTGTCCCTGCTGCATCGCGATCGCCACCGCGCTTTCGATCGCGGCGG
>DATBYN010000365.1:0-20958 GCA_036513695.1 Bradyrhizobium sp.
TCATTTGCTGGGGTTGCCGCGGCAGAATATCCAGCGAACGCACCTTGTCGAGCACGTCGATTTCGGCGGTGTCTGCGCTCCCGATCGTCGCGGAATTGCAGGATGTCAGCAGGCTCGCGGATAACACCAGGATGACAGCGCAGGCGCTGCGAACAACCGTCGGGTACCGGTTCGGGTTGCCGACGCATTCCATGTTTCCGCCGTTCTTACTTTGTGCTCACGCGTCGGACTATCCGGAACGTTCAATCCGACCACGGCTGCATCATTAGCGGCGGATTATGACAGTAGTAATTTGAATAATTGGCGGTGCGGATCCCAGACCGCATCACGCGATCTTCAAGCCTGAAGTGCAGACGTCGCGCGGGGCTTCGTACAGGTGTCATAATTCGGATCAATAAACGACGGTCGACGGCTCGACGGCCGGCTGATATGCCGCGCGCCCCGCTCACCCAATGGCGGCGAGACTGGAAAGACCCATGACCGGTGACGAGTCTTTGCGTTTCGTGGAGCATCTTCGTCAGAACAACCATCTGGCGAAGACGGCCGGCAGCGGCGAAGGCGCCGAACAGGGCGGTGCCGATCGCTCGCAAAGCCTGACCAACGGCAAGCTGTGGGAACACACCGATTTGTCGGCCGGCGAGTTCGCGGACGAAGCGGCCCGGTTCTACGATCTCGAGCGGGTCTCGCTCCAGGACATGCTGTCGGCGACGGCGGCGGTCGAACCTTTTTCGCGGCGCTTTCTGCGCGAAATGACGGTGTTTCCGTATCGATCCGCCGATGCCGGGGCGGTGCTGGCGGTGGCGGATCCCGCCGACAACGCGGCGCGGCGCGCCGCCGAAATCGTGCTCGGGGCTGATGTCGCGATCAAGGTGGCGTCGTTTGAAGATATCACGGTTGCGCTCAACCAGCGCCTGGGCGGCGAGGACGTCGAGGCGCAGCCCGGCGCCGAAGCGTTTCAGCCGCGGGAAGATGACATCGAGAGTTTGCGGGATCTCGCCAGCGGCGCGCCCGTGGTCCGCGCCGTCAGCGATCTCCTTGAAAAAGCCGTCGAGCTGCGCGCCAGCGACATTCACATCGAGCCCTTGCACGCCGGCCTTGCGGTCCGGATGCGCATCGACGGCCTGCTGCGCGCGGTCGCGGCACCGGCCGGCGTCGTGCCGCAGGCCGTGATCTCCCGTATCAAGATCATCGCGAGCCTCAACATCGCCGAGCGCCGCCTGCCGCAGGACGGCTCGGCGAGGTTGCGGGCCGGACGCTCGGATATCGACATTCGTGTTGCGATCATGCCGACGCAGCACGGCGAATCCGCGGTCATCCGTATCCTGCCGAAGGATCGCGGGCTGCTCGTGGTCGAAAAGCTGGGATTTTCCTCGCCCGACGAGGCCAAGATCAGGCGATTGCTGACGCTGCCGCACGGCATGATCGTCATCACCGGCCCGACCGGCAGCGGCAAGACCACGACGCTCGCGACCGTGTTGTCGATCCTGAACGAACCGTCCCGCAAAATCCTCACCATTGAAGATCCGGTCGAATACGAAATACCTGGGGTAAACCAGTCCCAGATCAAGCCGGCGATCGGGCTGACCTTTGCCGCGGCCTTGCGGTCATTCGTTCGTCAGGACCCCGACGTCATCATGGTCGGCGAGGTGCGCGATAGCGAGACCGCGCATGTCGCCGTGCACGCCGCGCTCACCGGACATCTCGTGCTGACCACGCTGCACACCGAAACGGCGGCAGCCGCAGTGCCGCGCCTGCTCGATCTCGGCGTCGAGGGATATCTGTTGCGGTCGGTCTTGCGGGCGGTGGTGGCGCAGCGCCTGGTGCGTCATTTGTGCGATCGCTGCAAATCGACCAAGACGCTGACCGAGGCCGATGTTGCCGAAGACCCAAGGCTCACCGCGCTCGGCTTCAAGGCCGGCGAGATACTTCGAGAGCCTTGCGGATGCGAGCGCTGTGGCGGCACGGGTTATCGCGGCCGGATCGGCGTGTTCGAGATTCTCGAACTGACCAACGAACTCCGCCAGCTGATCGGGGAGAAGACCGACGGGCTGAAGATCGATGAGACCGCAATCCGCGCCGGGATGACGACGATGCTCGACGACGGCCTTGCGAAGTGCCGCGCCGGCCTGACCTCGCCGGCAGAGATCCTCCGCGTCACAACCGTGCGGTGAAACTGTGCCGAATTTCCGCTACCGAGCGTTGACGCAGAACGGCGAGGTCGTGCACGGCAAGCTTAGCGCGCCGACGGCGGCCGAAGTCGCACACCGTATCGAATATCTGCAATTGCTGCCGATCGAGACGATCGAGGAAACCCGAAAAACCGTCGCCTCGCGCGGCGATTTCGGGTTCTTCAACCGGCCGAGCCCGGCAGAGGTGACGATTTTCACCCGGGATCTGGCGCTGCTGTTGAAGGCCGGCGCTCGTCTCGACGATGCGCTGGAGTTGCTGGCGAACGATAGCGATGTCGGGCGATTGCGCTCGGTGGTCGGCAAGCTGCGAGCAGCACTTCTGAGCGGAGAAAGTCTTGCCGGCGCGGTGGCCGATCATCCGGCTTTGTTTCCGCCCATGTATATCGCGCTGGTTCGCGTCGGTGAAGTGTCGGGCACGCTCGACCAGGTGCTGGAGATGCTGGGCGCAGAACGGACCCGATCCGAGCTGATGCGCCGCAAGCTCACCGACGCGATGCAGTACCCGGCGTTTGTCTTGGTCGCAGCAGTCTGCGTCATGCTGTTCTTCATTCTGTTCGTGCTGCCGCAATTCTCGTCGGTGCTCCAGGATTTCGGTGGCAAATCCGACTCCGCGCTCAGCGTTTTCATAAAACTGTCGGACTTTCTTCGCGCCAACGCGACCCCCGTGCTGCTCGCTTGCGCCGGCGCCGTCGGTCTGATTTGGTGGCTGTTACGCCGGCCCGGCGCCGGTGCGGCAGTTGTGAACGTGGTCTCTCGGATCCCCGGGATTTCCGGCATCTTCCGGTTTTACCGGACTTCGCTGTTTTGCCGCAACCTCGGGGTGCTGCTCGGCAGCGGTGTCAATCTCACCGCCACGCTACGCATCCTGGTCGACATCATGGCGGTCACCGGAAGCGTCGAGACCTGGACTGCGGCGGCGGATCGCGTGCGTCATGGTGGCAAGCTTTCGGACGCGCTGTCGGCATCGAACAGCCTGCCGCCGATGGCGGTGCGGATGTTGCGGCTGGGCGAGGAAACCGGGCAATTGCCGCCGCTGGCGAGCCGGGTCGCCGAATTCTATGAACAGAAACTGCAGCGCAGCCTGGATCGGATCGTAGGCATCGTCGGGCCGCTCGCCATCGTCACCATCAGCACGGTGGTGGGCGGACTGATCGTATCGGTCATGACCGCGTTGCTGTCGGTCACTCAACTTGTGGGCTAGAGCGAGGATTAAGTTCATGATGAAGTCGGAAACACGCCAACACGAGCGCAACGGCCGGTTCTCCATGTTGCGCGCGCAGCACAGAGATCGGCGCAACGAGCAGGGTTTTACCCTGGTCGAGATGCTGGTGGTGATCACCATCATCGGCCTCATCATGGGCCTGATCGGTCCGAGGGTGCTCAACTATCTCAGCGAATCGAAGGTCAAGGCCGCGAAGATCCAGTTGCAGAGCTTTGGCAGCGCACTCGATCTGTTTTACCTCGATGCCGGAAGGTTTCCGTCGACGGCGGAAGGTTTAACCGCGCTGGTGCAGCGTACCCCCGGTGTTTCCGCCTGGAACGGACCGTATCTCAAGGGCGGCAGCGTCCCCAACGATCCCTGGAACAACCCTTATATCTATCGCTCGCCGGGAGAGCGCAGCCCTTACGAGATCATGAGTTACGGATCCGATGGCCAGGAGGGCGGCACCGGCATCGCCGCCGATCTCTCAACCGATACGTTGGTCAACGCAAAGAATGAGTGACGAAGCGGAACGTGGCTTCACCCTGCTCGAGATGGTGTGTGTCCTCGCGGTCATCGCCATGCTCGCGGCGGTATTGTTGCCACTGATTCCGCACCAGACGTCGCGCTCCCGCCTGCAGGCCTATGCGCTTCAGGCCGCAACGCTGTTGAAGGCGGACCGCAACGCGGCGATCCGGCATCAGGCGCAGGTCGCCACCCTGGTCGACACCGAAACACGCTCGATCCGCTCGGGCGTGTCGAGGGAAATGATCCGGATTCCCGATGATGTTCACTTCGATGCGCTGTTGCCGCAAACCTGCCGCCAACGCGCGGCGCTGTCGACTATCAGCTTCTTTGCCGACGGGATGTCGTGCGGCGGAACGATCGCGCTGACGCGGCTCGATGCCGGCTATGAGGTTCGCGTCAATTGGTTGACCGGAAGGATCGAAATTGTCTCGCGCTCTACAGCCACGAATTGACGGCCCGCAATCAGGCTTCACGATCATCGAGGTATTGATCGCGCTGGCGGTTGTCGCCGTCTCCATCGTTGCCATCGGCTCTGTGATGTCGACCAATGTGCGCGGCGTGCGCTCGTTGGAGCGGCATGTCGAGCTGATGCAGGCGGCACGCAGCGCGATGATCACGGCGATCCCGCCGCGCGCCGAACTCGCCCCCGGAGCCCTGTCCGGCGAGCTTGGCGATCATCAATGGCAGATCGACATCGGACCGCTGGACGGGGGTTGGGTCGTGCCGGATTCCGACGTCAGTTGGGTGCCCCAGCTGGTGAAAATCCATGTGCAGTCTCCTGGCGGCGGCGCTTACGATCTTCAAACCGTTCGCCTCGCCCATAGGCCGCGCCAATGAGTACCTTGATGAGTATCTCGATCAGTACCTCAATCAGTACCTTGGCAATCGGGAAACGCCGCGGCGAGGACGGCTTTACGTTGATCGAGACGCTGGTGGCGGTGGCCTTGATCGGCCTGGTGCTCTCTGCGCTGGCCAACATCACCTCGCAATGGCTGCCAAACTGGAACCGGGGCATCGATCGCATCCAGCGTAGCGAATCGATGGCGTTGGCATTGCAGCGGATCGGCGCCGATCTTGCGGCCGCCGAATATGTATCGGCCAATCGCGAACAGCGCCGGCCGCTGTTCGACGGCTCGGAGTTGGCGGTAACGTTCGTACGGACCACCCTCGGCCCGAATGCCAAGCCAGGTCTCGACGTGGTGCGGATCGGTGAAACCACCGAACGCAGGGATCTCGTGACGGTTCGTTCGCGGGCGCCGTTCACGCCGTTGCCACAGGCCTCGTCGCTCGCCGAACAAGTCCAGCTCAATGATCCTGTGGTGTTGTTGCGGCCTCCATTCCGGTTGTCGTTCTCCTATGCCGGTCGAGACCGCGTCTGGAAGAGCAGCTGGCATGATGGCGAAAGGTTGCCGGCCGCGATCATGCTGACAGTGCGCGACGCGGCGACCGCGCGCGTGCTATCGGTATCGACGGTAACCTCTGTTCACGCCGAAGCGCCAGCGGCAGGAAACTGCGCGCAGCCGGGCCCCGGCTGTGACGACAAAACCGATGGTGCCGACAAGAATTCGAAAGATGGTGCCAATGACAACTCAAAGTCCGCGAGCACGGCTTCGCGGCTCAGCGGGGCGCCATGATGCGAAACCTCCCGCGCGCGGCTGCGACATCCGAACACGGCTTCGTGCTGGTTGCCGTGCTTTGGATTCTGGCGGCGCTGTCGGCCTTAGCGATGATCTTTTCGGTTTATCTGTCCAATTCCGCGCAGGCGCTGGCCGTTAGCGATGCCGGGCTGCAGGTCGAGGCCCTGGTGACGAGCAGCCTCGAGCTTACCGCCTATCAATTGGCGCTGGCCGGCGACAAGGCACGCCCGATGCAAGGGTCGTTTCACTTTCGGCTGGACAACTCCGATGTCATGGTCTCCTTCGTGTCGGAGGCCGCGCGCATCGATCTCAACGCTGCCTCGAAAGACTTGTTGGCCAATTTGTTTGCCGGCCTTGGCGCGGGCTGGGAGGATGCCAGCCAATATGCCGATCGTATTGTCGGATGGCGGACGCCGCCAAAGGCCGACGCCGCGGAGGACGAAATGTCGCTCTATCGCGCCGCGGGCCTCGCCTATTCTCCACGACAGGCGCCGTTCGCGCATGTCAATGAGCTCGCTCTCGTTCTCGGCCTGCCGCCGGCGCTGGTCGATCGCGCTCTTCCGTTCGTCACGGTCTTCAGCGGATCGGCGAAGATCAATGCTCTGGTTGCCCCTCCGGAGGTGATCGCTGCATTGCCTGGCATGACACCCTCGGGCCTGAAAGAGTTTCTAAAGGAGCGGCCGGCGCTGCCAAGAGACAAGGCTGCGATCGCGACCGCGCTCGGTCCGGCGCAAGAAAATGCCACGATTGAGAAAAATGATTTCTATCGCATCCTGACCACGGTCAAGCTAGGCAATGGCCGTCGGACCTCGTCGGAGGTGGTGATTGGGCTCGGCGGCGAAGAGGACCCCTATCGCGTGCTGTCGTGGCAGGACCAAGTGGAGGCCGCGGCCGGCCGTCCACCAAAGTTGGCGGAGGACGGCGATGATCTCTGATCTCAAAGCGCTGTTTGGCGAATGGATCACTGCCGTCGACCGGGCCATCGATTCGATCGCCGGCCGCTTCATGCAGCAGCGCAAGATATTGTTCGTCGAAGGGGACGGCAGCAATTTCACCGCCAAAGCGGCTGCTGTGAAAAAAGGCGCTGCCTTGCCGGAGGTTTCGTTCGACCTGTCGAACGGCCGGCCGGTGCCCGCTCTTCCCCCAGATTGGGAGACCGCGCTTCGCGGCAGCCGCGTCGAAGTCTTGCTCAACCCCGGCCACGTCCTGTTCCGGCCGCTCGACTTTCCAAAGCGAGCTGTGGAATTCCTCGACGGCATGATCCGCACCCAGATCGATCGTCTGACTCCCTGGACTGCAAACGAGGCGGTGTTCGGTTGGAGCCCACCCGCCGACATCCCAAACGAGCGGATAGGGCTGATCCTCGCAGCGACGTCGAAAAGCAAGATTCAGCCGCTCGTTCAGCTCGCCGGTAACTTCGGCGCGGCTTCCGTTACCGCGTTTGCCGAACCGCCGTCCGGTGAGGGCGCGCCTGCAAAATTGAAGGTGTTCGAGACATCGCTGCAGAGCGTGATCGGGCGCAGGCTCGATGTGCCGCGCATCTTGCGCATCACATTGTTATGCACTGGTTTGGCGGCCGCCGCCTCCCTGCTGCTCGGTTCCTACATTGGAAACTCGCTCGATGCCGAACTGCAGCAGCTGCTGCACCGGATTGCGGAACGCCGTGCGTCGCTGCGCCTCAATCAAGCTGCGGGGGGCGGATCGGCGCTGAGCTTGCTCGCCAAGCGCAAGCAGACCACGCCGTCGAGCGTGATGGTGCTCGAGGCGATCTCGCGGGTGCTGCCTGACAGCACCTATGTGACCGAGTTGCGGATTGAAGGCGACAAGGTCCAGGTCGTCGGCATTTCGCAGGACGCGCCGTCGCTGATCAGATTGATGGAACAGTCGCCGCAGTTTTCCCGCGCCACATTCTTTGCGCCGACGACCCGTGCACAGAGCGATCCGGGCGAGCGGTTCCACATCGAGGTGCACATCACGCCATATTTCGGATCTGGCACATGAACCCCGTCGCCGTATTAAGAAAGACATTCGCAGCGTCGCCCTGGGTAGCGGCGGTCGCTTACGCAGGTCTCGTGTTCGCGCTGCTGTTCACCGTGATCACCTCCATTGCCGATATCTTCGGCCAGCGGGAGCAGGTGGGATCATCGGCTGCAATGCTGGAGCAGCTCGAGGGCCGCAAGCCCGCGGCTGCGCGAGGGCAAGCTACCGATGTTTCGATGCCGTCGGGATCGGCGTTTCTGGACGGGGCGACGGTCACCATTGCGGGAGCGGCGCTGATCCAGCGCGTCGCGGGCGCTGTGACCAAATTCGGCGGTAACGTCCTGTCGACCCAGGTCGAGCTAAAGGGCACGCAATCCAAGGCGGGATTTATCAGCCTCCTCGCAAGTTGCGAGATCGAACAGGTCGGATTGCAGCAATTGCTCTACGACCTCGAGGCCGGGATGCCGTTCTTGTTCATCGATCAACTCGTGGTTCAGGCGGCATCCACGCAGTCGAGCTCGGGAGGCGGAAAGCTGCGGATCCTGCTGTCGGTGTCCGGTCAATGGCAGAGCGCGAAATGATCTTGAAGCTTTCAATTGGCATCACGTTTCTGGTGGCATCGGTGCACGGTGCCGCCGCCTTGACCGCGGTCGCGGCTACCGATCCCCTTGATACCGCCGGAGCCGAGGATGCGCGCCCCGGCTCTCCGGCTGCATCGGCCATCTGGGAGCAACCGGCGGCGCGAGTACCGGTGCAAGTCGTGACCGCGCCGGCCGCGCCGACGCCTGCACCGGAGCGGGTGCTGAGCGCCAATCCGTTGTGGGGCATTCCTCTTTCCGCCTTGTCCGGCACGCGTGACCGGCCGATCTTCTCGTCATCGCGGCGGCCGCCTGCGCTTGCGATAGCGCCTGCTGCGGCCCCGAAGCTGTTGGCGGCTGCTCCGCCCAAGCCGCGGGAACCCGAACGTCCGCCACTCTCTCTGGTGGGTACGATCGCAGGTGGCGATGAGGGGTTCGGGATATTTTTGGATCAATCGACGAGGTCGGCGCTCCGCCTAAGGATCGGCGAGGATTATCAGGGCTGGAAGCTGCGATCGGTTCAAGGCCGCGAAGCCACCGTTGAAAAGGATCAACAGGCCGTCACCCTTGCATTGCCGCCGCCCGGGCCGGCACAGCCTGGGCTTGCGCAGCCCGGGCTGGCACAGGCCGCGAGCGACGTTCGTCCTCCGCCGGCGAACGGTGGAAAGTTGCTGTCGGTGCCGTCGGACCCGCGGCCAAACCGGGCCGGGCGTTGATCCGCTGCTTGTTCAGCAGCACAGCCAGTATTGTTGAAAGCCTGACGCGAACAACAGGCCGAGCGCGAGATACGGCCCGAACGAGATCGAGCTCTGGGCATGCAATGGCCGTCCGGCCAATTGCATGACGCCGGCGCAGGCGAGCGCGATCAGCGCAGCAACCAGCAGAAGCATGGGAAGCCCCGCGACGCCGACCCAAATACCGGCGGCCGCCAGGAATTTGACATCGCCCAATCCGAGGCCCTGGATTTTTCTGAAAGTGAAATAGAGCCGTCTCAGCAGCCAGAAGATGGCCCCGATGGCGGCGCCCTCGCAGGCAGCCTCCAGCCCCGCGAATGGACCGCCAAGGATCACGGCCTTCGACAATCCGAGACCGGCAATCGTCAGATTCAGCCAGTCCGGAATGATCCCGTGACGAATGTCGATCCAGGCAAGGCCAGCGCTCAGCAGGCAGAGCAATGCAAAGGATACAATGATGACCATGCCGGGTGCCTAGCTTAAGCAAAACTGCCCGGCCGGTTTAGCAGACTCTGGAAAAAGGCGCGAAAATCATTCGAAGTGTGTTGCGGCGAGATGGGATCCACCCCGCCGCAGCACGGATTGCGCTAGTGCCGATCGTCGTCGCCTTCGGAGGCCGAGACCACGACGCCGGTCGCCTCGTCGAGGATCAGTTTGCGCGGACCCTCTTCATCCCGATGATCGTCGAAGTCGAACATGTTGTTGAGGGGTCCGGCGATGGTGTCGAACGAGCCGCCCGGCTGGATGCGCTCACCCGACAGCCAGTTGTCTTCGACAAACCGCAGCACCGATGATTGGTCGGTCAGGGTGTGATCGACATGGTTGCGCTTCGCGAAGGGCGAAACCACCAGCAGCGGCATGCGGGTTCCGTAACCGCAGCGCCCCCATGCTGGCTGGCCGAAAGTGCCGTTGAGTGGCGCCGCCGGCGTGGTCTTGCCCTGCTGGAAACCGTTGCTGGTGCTGCAGACTCCGGGACCGTTGAGCGTGTCCACCGTCGGGTTCATCGAAGGGTTCACGACCGGCGGCATTTGGTGGTCGTACCAGCCGTCGGAGTCGTCATAGAGAATGATAACAGCGGTTTCCGACCATTCCGGGCTCTTCTGCAACGCGTTGACGACGCTCACCAGGAAATGCTGTTCGTCGAGCGGGTCGGAATAGCCGGCATGGCCGTCCTGGTATGCGGGCGCCTTCAAGAAGCTCACTGCCGGCAGGTTATCTGCCTTCAGCGCGTCGAAGAAGTCGTGGATGTCATAGTTGTGGTTGGCCGGCTCCGACGTGTTGGTACCCGGGATCGTGCTGTGGCCGATGGCCGCGACCGAACTCGGACGGGCGTGGGTCGGATTGCTGGTCGACGTATAATACTGGAACCAGGCGTGGTGCGGAATGTAGTCGACCGAGGTGAACGCGGGTGTGCCCGGCGCGGTCGGGTCGGTTTCCCGTTGGCAACCGGTCGTACCTTGGGGGTGGCCAGGGTTGGGGGGATTGACGATGCCGAGATCGAAGCCGCCCATGAACGAACCCCAGGTGATGCCCTTGTCGTTGAGGAGATCGCCGATGTTCTTGCCGGCCATCGTCACCTGATCGATGGCGGGATTGGAGCAGACATCCCCAATTGGATCGCCGTCACCGATTTCGGTGACGTTGCTGGCGACGTGCGTGGCATCGCCGAACGCTTCGTGCGTGGAATGCAGCAGATTGTTGGAGGCATCCAAAACGTTCTTCGTCGCGGAGAAACCGTTGGTCTGGCCCGAGATCAGGTTGATCGCACCAGGCGTCGAGGGGCCGAACTGGGTCGTGTAGTTGTTATCGTTCAAGGCGAAATGCTGGGCGTAGTTCCACATCGCGGTAACGGTGTTGCCGTCATAATACCCCATCACCAGTGCCTTGCTGCCAATGCCGGTCGGCGGCGGTCCCGCGGTTCCGACATAGGCCGGGAAACCATCCATCTTGCCGTTGTCGTAGGCGCTTTCCTCGGGGCTTTCATTGTGCCCCTGATCCGCGGTCAGCGCCTGCGCGGGCGACAGCCGGAACGGGTTCGACGCGCCGGTACCGTTGGTCTTGGCGTTGTCGGGCGGGAGGGGAACGTTGGGATTGCTGTTGGGATTGTGGTTGAGAAGATCGAGGCCCGCGAGCGGCCCGAAATCGTTGTTGACGTCGAGCGGGTTGGCGAGGTTGTTGACTTTCGGCGTGCGCTTCTTCGCCGTAAACGGCGTTTCGCCAGCGAGGTTCATCGCGTTGGGATAGGTTCCGAAATAATGATCGAACGAGACGTTTTCCTGGAAGATCACAACGAGATGCTTGATCGGCGTTGCGGTGTGGACGTGATGGAAATCGGAATCGCGGCCGTGGTCATCGTCGGCGACGGCATTTGCGCCCGCGACCGCAAGGGCCAGAGCGGATACCAAACCTAGGGCTGTTGGCAAACGCATGGGGGTTGCCTCCTTATGGTAGAGTTTGAATTTGAAAGATGACGAGAATTGCCTGCGGCGACCGTTAAGGTGCCGGGCGGAATTTTTCAGAGCCGGGTCACAGCCGGACGAAAAATTTGTGACATCTGATTAAATAAGTCTGAGGGTACAAGGCCATGGCAATGCATCATTGAAATTATTCCAGGGACAGGTTGAAAAATTTTATCGCCGCTGCGAAGCCGCTGTCGCAAATAGTCCTTGAAATAGTCATGCAAAGCGAAAGGGCCCCGCGCGTGCGGAGCCCTGCCGGCAAAACCTAGGTTAGCTCAAGAAAACAGACAGTGGACCCTGCAGGTCCACGTCCTCCGTCAGTCGCGGTCATCGAATGGCGAGACGTAGCCCTCCGGGAACCGCAGCTGGAAGCGGCCGATCGTGCGGTAGTCGCCGAGATTGTTGCTCGGCTGCGGCGTGTTGTAGCCGGCGAACACGATCGTCACCGTGCGCTCGTCGGTGTAGAGCGCCTGCGGATCATAGACGCGGCCGCTGAAGAAGTTCGAGTTATAGCCGCCCGGCACCGGCACAAAGGGCGCCACCTGCGCGCTCGTCAAGGCGTCTGCGCCGCTGACATTGACGACCGGAGCGTTCAGCGGATAGGGCCGCGGACCCGCAGGATCGGTGACGGTGTCGGTGGACAGGATCGGATTGTCGAACCCGTTGATGACATGCCAGCTCAAGAGGTCGCTCGGCTGTTTGACCTCTTTGTCGGTCTCGGCATAGCCGATGAAATGGAAACCGTCAGAGTCGTTGTCGAGGCAGTTGCCGGCGCCGAAGAACATGCCGTAGTGCCCGTTCGCGAGCTTGATAATGCTGCCGCTGCCGAGCCAGCGGATGCCGTTCAAGGCGACGGTGGTCGGATCGAATAGGCCGCTGGTTGGGCCGACATCGGTGAAGTTGATGCCGTCGGTCGTGGTCGCCACGCGAACCGCGATCACGTCGTGGTTCGCCTTGCGCGGCTTGCCATTGACGAGGTTAGTCAGCGCGAAGGCGGGCGTCTTCGGGCATTGCTGGCTGGCCGGGAAACTGGTGTCGGCATTGAGCGTTTTTTCGACATAGACGACCGTGGTCGTGTTGCCCATCTTGACCGAGCCCATCATGGCGTCGGGGTTCTGCAGGCCAGTGGTTGAGGTGGCCGTGGCATCGAGAGTCGGATAGCCGCCGGAGGCGAGCGGGCTGACATAACCAAAGTCCGGCAGCGAATACAGCGAGCCGGTGTGCGAATTTGGCAGCGTGTGCACCACCAACTGGTCGGAATCGATGTGGCCATTCGCCCGGTTGAGGTTGTAGATGCGCTGGACGCCGTTCACGCTGAGAACCACGGGATGGCCGAGGCCGTTATCGGCGGCATTGGCGCTCGAGGAGCCATACGGCGTCTGCACGCCGTTGACGTTCAGATTGAGATCATCCGGATCGGTCGGATCCCACGGGCAATACGGGTTGAGCGCAAGTGTTTTGCCCATGAAATGCCAGGAGGCGCCCCAGTCGGTCGAGATCGCTGCCACCGTGGCTTCCTGCTGGTTGCGTGGGCGGTAGTCGAAGAAACCTTCCAGCACGTTGCCCAAACGGCGCACGAACGGGAAATAATAGGGCTGCATCAAGCTAAGCCCGTGATTGATCGCAGGCGCACCGGTCGGGCTGCAATAACCCGCATAGGGCGTACCGTAACCTGAATAGGGCGGAGTCAATGTGCTCGGCGGGACGATGCCCGAAGCGTCATGCTTGAAATGGTCGTTATCATCGTGCTTGGGACCTTCGTCCGAATCGTCGTGTCTGAAATGGTCGCCGGATTCATCCCCCTCAAAACGGTCGGCCGATTCATGCAGCGTCCATGGCCCGTGCTTGATCACCGACTGAGCCAAGCTTTTCGGAACATAGGAGATTTTGAGGCCGGCGTCGGCCAATGCGGGAGCAGCGGCGAGCAGGGCAATGGCGGCAGAAGTGCCAAATAGAAAATTTTTCATGCGGGAATTTCCTCGATTGGATGGAGTCGTCCGTTTCATGGGCGCGACTGAACGAACGTTGGGGGCGCAACTTCCAATTCTTTCTTTTCAAATCGACGACCCTTTTTTGACAATCCGAAATAGAGAGCGGCGCGAGGCTCATGTTGCGTTGCGCTAGATGACTGCGGTGCGAAGCAAAAAGGGCCCCGCGTAAGCGGGGCCCTTCGAATTTCGAATAATTATATTGCGATCGCTGCGGTTCAGCGATTGTCCCACATGCCGGGCAGTACCGGAGTATGTTCGACCCGCACTGAATTGAGCTCTTCGGGCTCAATATCGAGCGCCTGCAGGATCGTCGGCGCGACCTGCGAGGTGAGGACGGGTGTCTTCACGACCACGCTCGGAAAGCGCGGATTGGAGACTACCAGCCCGACATTGGTGTCGGCAAAACTCATGCCGCCGTGCTCGGCGTTCTTCGCCGTCGACCCCGTATAGACGGTGCCGTAGATCGGCTGAACGATGACATCCGGGACGCGGCTGTCATGCGCCGGACTGTTGAACTTGAGCTTCAGCTCATCGCCGCCCAATACTTCATCGATGAACAAGGCCTTGGCGTTCTTGTTCAAATAGTCGACCACGGCCTTGGTCTTGCTTTGATCCTGCAGCCAGATCAGCGCGATATCGTCGTCCTGGACGAAACCGCAGGCGCCGGTGCTGCAGGCATTAGCGCTCGCGATGGCGATACCACCGGGATCGGTTGCAGCGTCTGACAGCGTTGCGACGAGGTCGGCGAAATGGCCCGGCTTGTTGATCTTGACCGGGTTGATCGGCGACTGGCCGTGCTTGGCGCTGACGATGAACAGCGTGGAATTGTAGATGCCGCGCTGCTTGAGTGCTTTGATCATGCTGCCCAGGGCTTCATCGGTCTTCTGCAGGCCGAACGCGAGCACTTCGGTCGGCGTTCCGGCGCCGTCGAGGTAGCCGCCGACCTTGCCGGTATGGGTGCTCTGCGGGCAGGTGCCGTTGCCATTGTCGTGGGCGAGCTTTTGCCCGACGCTGACTGCCTGAAAATTCATGCCGAACACCGCGGGGGTACCGCCGGCGGGCGAGCCGTCATGCTTGAGGCCGTTGATTTCATTGATGATGCCCGCCACTTTCAGCTGATCATTGGCAACTGTGCAATCGACACTGACGGTGTTGTCGAGGCCACCCACATTGGTGATTTCCGGGGTGTAGAGATCGTCCACGCCCGTACCCGAGGGACCGTTGACAAGGTCGTAGGCCGGGTGCTTGTCCGCCCACGCTGTGCGGCCGCCCCTGCGCTTGACCACTTCGAAGATGGTGTTGGTCCTGATCGCGTTGTGCGGAAATAGCGCAACGCATTGGCCGGACTCGTTACGCACACGCGGCAGTTTCGCCGGATCGATTTTGTTCAATGAAACGTGGTTGTTGTCGTACTGATCGATGCTTTCGTCGAACACCATCATGTTGCCGGCCGGGGCCTTGCAGGTCACGTTGGTCGGATCATACACGGCGCGGTCATAGCTAACATCATAGAACAGGCCGTGGGTGATCGGCGATCCGCCGGTCACCAGCGCCAACAGGCCGGGGAATGAATCGGAATTCGCGGGCGTGCGGGCGTTGCTGTAAGTAACGCCGTGCTCGGACAGTTCGGCCAAGGCCGAGTTCGGATGGGCTTCGACATAGTTCGCCACGTCGAGCGCGTGCAATCCGTCCACGCTGATCAGCAGGACGTGGTCGATATCGGCGGCTTCAGCGGTCGCGCCAAAGGCCACCCCGGCCAGCAGGCCGAGGGCGATTCTTTTCAAAGTCATGGCAATTTCCTCCCCAAATGTTTTGCTGCGGTGAGCGCGGGGACTGTGGCAGTCACATATTTCACGACGATGACCGGATGATCCGGAGCTCGGATATTCCGGAAAATATCCGTTTGCCAAATGTGGTGAAGCGAATTGCGTTGTGACGCTTTTAGTCACCGTCGCACAACATTCTTAAAATTGTAACAGAGTGCGCGCTGCGACCCTTCACGGGTATCGGCATATCTTCAAGGAGCTTCCCGCTACGCCCCGATGAAAACCAGCAGCGTGCCGTTGGCTGCGGCGGGTGCGACGCAAATAGCGTCGCCGCTGCGGATAGCGGAACGGCCAACCGCCTTCTCCGCGGCGGCGAGATCGGACGTCAAAAGCACCAGGCCCGCACCGCCGCGCTCCGGCAAGCCCTTAAGCGAAACTTCCGGATTTCGCCGGCCCAATTGGTCTTTCGTGAGAAAGATAAAGTCGGCGCGATCCGAACCTGAGGGAACCGCGACGGCGCCGTGCGGCTCGGCCTTGACCTCTCGATCGATCATGCGCGCGAGGTGCGCGGCATCTTTCGCGGGCTCAGGCGAAACGACCAGCACTTGGCTGAGACGCTTGGCGCCGTTGGCGTGTGTCATCAGCTCCGGAATCCACACGGTTTCCCGCGTCTTGTGCTGACAGGCAAAAAAGCGCAATCCGCCCGGCGCCTCGGCGATCGGCCACTGGAAGACGGCGAATTTGGCTGCCGACAGGCTGCCGCCGGGCATCGTCACCGGGCGCTCGAAGTCGATCGGGCCGACCGGCTCATAGCCGTGCGCGCGAATTTCCGCGGCGCCGGCGGCCGAATCGACCGCCGTGAAGGCGATGCGCTCGATGCCTTCGCCCCGTTGTTCCAGAAATGCGCGGGTCGGCGCATTGTGTTCGGTCTCGACGAGAACGCCGAGCAACTCCATATAATCAGGGTCGAGCATGATGGTGTAATTGCCCGATCCCATCTTGGCGCTGTGCTTGCCGCGCGGCGAAACCGTGAAGCCGAGCCGCTTCCAGTTCTCGGCGGCCTTGTCGAGATCACGGACCACGACGACGGCGTGGTCTATTCCGATGACGTTCTTAAGCGCCACTCTTTGGTTTCCCCGGCATGAATTGGCATATGAAGCTAACCAGATCGATCTGACGTCTGCAAGCCAAGCAAATGCAAGGTTGATGTCGCGTCAACTGGCGTCGACAGCATCAAGGAGTCGTATGCGCCGTTCAAGCAAGAGTACGATCGGCTTTACGCTCGAACAGGCTGCTAGGCTGCCTTTTTCGTTTCCAGGTCAGACTTCCACTCGCCTTGGCTCGCGAGCGAATTCATGCGCGCGCGATGCGTGAAGGCCTGCTGGCCGGCGGTGACATTTTCGCTCCGGCCCGACCAGGCCTTCTGCGGCGCCGACTGCAGCGCGCGGCCGTAGGAGAAGGTCAGTTTCCACGGCAACCCGCCGATCCGGTTCATGGCGTTGAGATGCGCGGTGGCCTCTTCGTCGGACTGTCCGCCGGAGAGGAACGCGATGCCGGGCACCGCCGACGGCACGCAGTTTTTCAGTAGCCGCACGGTTTTCTCGGCGACTTCGTCGACGCCGGCCTGCTTGGCTGATTTCTTGCCCGACACCGCCATGTTCGGCTTTAAGATCATGCCTTCGAGCGCGACCTTCTGATAGTACAGTTCCTGAAAAGTCTCCTTCAGCACGAACTCGGTCACCTCATGGCAGCGGTCGATATCGTGATCGCCGTCCATCAGCACTTCGGGCTCGACGATGGGGACGATCTGCGCAACCTGACACAGCGCGGCGTAACGCGCGAGCGCGTGGGCATTGGTGCGAATGGCCGTGTAGCTCGGAATGCGTGGTCCGATATCGATCACCGCGCGCCATTTCGCAAACCGCGCGCCCCGGTCGTAATATTTCTTCAGCCGCTCGGCGAGCTTGTCGAGGCCGACGGTAATCAGTTCGCCGGGGCAGTTGGATAGCGCTTGCGTACCTTCGTCGACCTTGATGCCCGGAATGGCGCCGGTCTGTTCGATCAGTTTTACCAGCGGCGTGCCGTCCTTGGCCTCCTGCCAGATGGTCTCGTCATACAGAATGACGCCGGAGATGTATTTCGACATCGCCTCCCTGGAGCGGAACAGCATCTCGCGATAATCCCGGCGCGAGTCCGGGTTGGAATCGACGCCGATCGCATCAAACCGCTTCTTGATGGTGCCGGAGGATTCGTCGGCGGCGAGGATGCCCTTGCCGGTCGCGACCATGGCCTGAGCAATCCTGTTGAGATCGGGGAGATTCATCGCTTTCTCCTGTCGGCTGGATCAACGGCGATCGGGCAGGCCCATCTCGGCCGTTGGGATGGATGGCGCTTTGACTTTACTTTATTTCAAAGGCCGCAATCCAGGTTCATCAACACGTGGCAAGATCGATTGGTTCCAGCACCGACCGTTACCCCCGCGTGCATTAGATTAAAGATGCAATCTGCTGGAGATTAATAATTGTTCAGGAAATCGGAGGCGACACCACGGTCACTCGATTGTAAGCTAGGGCACGTAAAACTAGAGCATCTCCTGGAAAGGAGAGGGGCGCAGGATGGAACTGACGGACCAATTCAAGCGCGTCGCGTCCATCGACGTGCATTGCGGGCGATGCGCAAGGCCGATGGCCATCCAACGCTTCAACTACGCCGATCTCGCAACTGAATTTACCTCGATCGATTACAAGTGCCTCTCTTGCGGGTACGAGGAAATGCGGCCGTACTCGGCTGAAAATTTTTGAGCCGCGAAATTTCAGGACAGGATCGGTAGCGCAAAGCCGGCTGAAGCCGTCTCGCCTTTGTTAGCCGTCGCGATTGGGCGCGGTCCTACCGGCAGAAATGCCGCAGCCCTAGTTGCACGGCCCGTGGACGATCAACTCGCTTGCGAGAGCGGCCTACATTCCGTGGTCCTGAAAGACTTTCCGGCATGCGGCGCCAAGCCTGTCACGGTGCTGCTGCAGGCATTGCTGTACGGCGCTGTCGCCGTCTGCCATTTGCTTGCGGCAAAGCCGCGACGCGTCGCGCGAGCACGCCGAACGCTCTTGAGGCGTGCCGGCCTGCGCCCACACATCGCAGCGTCCTAGAACCAACATGGAAATCGCTAACAAAACAATTTTGGTCATTTTTGGCTCCAAGGTGCTCGTTAACTCCTTCGGCATTTACTCGCGATTAGCGTGCCCCATCGCGCGCCATGCTGTGTTCACCCGCTAACGCGCGGCAATCAACACGGGTTCCGCGGCCTTGGAAATGTCACGGTATGAACGGGAACGTTTCGCGAGCGGAATTATTCGATCTGAAGAAGGGTCCGCAAAGCGGGGGGTCGGGCTGCCATCAAACACGCAGGAGTACGTCATGAAGCTAAACGCGACGCAGCTGAAACAAACCCTGAACCAATACGATGCTCAGGTGCTTCCCGATGACCACCCTGCGGTCACCCAATTAAACAATCTGTTTGGAGATCATACGTTCTTTCTCGATGGCGACGGTCTCAAGGTGCTGGAGCCCACCGAAGCCCCGGAAATTGATGGTCAAGCCGGCGAGGTCGTGAGCCTTGCCGACTGGAGCGATGCTACACTCAGCAGTCTCAGACCACATGAACCTGAGCTGACGGGTAGGGTCATCGTTCTCGAAGTCAAACACTGATCCGCGCCAAGGCGATGCCCGGATCAAACTTCAAAACACGCTCGATCCATTTTGCCACCCGAAGCATCTTGTGGTCTTCGCGGTAGGCGCCGACCACCTGCACGCCCAATGGCAGGCCGTTTTTGCCGACGCCGGCCGGAAGCGATAGCGCGGGAACGCCGAGCAAGGTCCAGGGCGCGCAATATTCGGCATCGCCGGTGTAGCTGAGGCCCTCCGGCGCCTCGCCGAAGGCGGGCAGCGTCAGTACCGCGTCAAATTTCGAGATGCTCTCGGCAAATTCGAGACGCAGTTTTTCCTGCGCGGCCTTGGCCGCGAGGTAGTCAAAAGCGCCATGGGCTTTTCCAGCTTGAACCAGCGACTTCAAATGATCGCTGGTGCGGTCCGGATATTGTTCTACAAGTCCTGAGAAGATGAAGGCGCCTTCGCTGGCGAGAATGGTGTTGACCGTGCTCCAGTTGGCTTGATCGAGGTCTGCAAGGTCCAGATCCGCGACGATGGCACCGGCATCGCGCAGTTTTGCAATTGCCGCCTCGAACACAAGCTGTTGCTCGGGCTCCGCCCGCGACCATTTTGTAAAGCGCACGACGGCGAGCCGCGGCTTCTCGATCGCCGACAGTCCCTGTTCGATGAAAACGTCAAACACCGGCACCGGCCGGCCGTGCCGGTCGCTATCGCTACTGCCGCCGACCAACGACAGCGCCAAGGCCACGTCATCGACGCGCCGGGCAAAGAAGCCGACGTGATCGAGCGAGGGGCTGAGCGGATGAACGCCGGTGCGGGCAATCGCGCCAAAGCTCGGCTTGAAACCGACCACGCCGTTGAAGGCGGCCGGCCGGACCACCGATCCCAGCGTTTGGGTGCCGAGCGCCAGCGGCACAAGTCCGGCCGCAACCGCAGCTGCCGAGCCCGACGACGAGCCGCCCGGCGTGTGCTTTGGATTCCAGGGATTGACCGTCGGCCCCGGATGCCGCCACGCAAACTCGGTCGACACGGTTTTGCCGAAAATCGTCGCGCCGAGATTGCGCAGCCGTTCCACAACCCAGGCATCGACTGTGGGCACGACGTCCCTGTAAACCGGCGATCCGTTTGTCGTCGGCATATCGGCGGTCGCGATGATATCCTTGATGGCAACCGGAATGCCCGACAGTGGGCCCGGCCGCCGCGAGGTATCGCGCGGCAGATATTCGAATGCCTTCAGCGCAGGCTCGACGTCTCTTGTCTTTTCCAGACAGACCGCCGCATAGCGATCGGCGGCGGCATTATCGCTTTCGAAGAGGCGCAGTAGCTCCAAAACTCCCGCACCGCGTTCTGTGGCGGCAGAGGCATTTTTTTCGTTCATGTCGGAAAATCCTGGCGGAAGTGGTCCAGGCGGAATCAGGGAGCAGCGCGCGGCGGCGAAGCCGCGCGGAGCCAGTCTATTTCATCGCGAGCGCCAGCTCGATGAATTTCTTGGCCGCGAATGCCTTGTAGTCCGGCTGGGCCGCGGGTATGCCGGACGCCAAGAACAAAAAGTCGTGAGCGTTTATCGCCTCAGCCGGAGGCTGGCGCCCGGCTCGGGCTCACGAAACACTGGATCAAAACACCCGGATCAAATGACCAAGACAAATCTGCCGCTCAATGCGGATCGGCTCTGGGCCGATGTGATGCGGCTCGCTGACATCACCGACCCGGCGCGGCCCTATACGCGACGCTCGTTCACCGCGTTGTTTCTTGAAGGCCGCGCCTTTCTCGCGAAAGCGTTTGCCGACGCCGGGCTCGTTACCCGGATCGACGCCGCCGGCAATTTGATCGGCCGCATCGAGGGGACCGACCCCAAGTTAGGGGTGATCGCCATTGGATCGCACAGCGATACCGTGCCGGCCGGCGGACGGTTCGACGGCATCGCCGGCGTCGCCACCGGGCTCGAGATCGTTCGCGCGCTGCGCGTTGCGGATATCCGGCCCCGGCACACCATCGAGATCATCGACTTCCTGGCCGAGGAGCCGAGCGAATATGGGTTGTCGTGCGTCGGCAGCCGCGGCATCACCGGCATACTCGACAACAAGATGCTCGACCTCAGAGAGCCCGGAGGCGAAAAGCTGCGCGACGCCTTGCGGCGCGTCGGCGGCGATCCCGACCGGCTCGACCTCGCCAAGCGCGACGACATCCGCGCCTTTCTGGAACTGCATATCGAGCAGGGCATCGTGCTGGAAT
>DATBYN010000366.1:0-3283 GCA_036513695.1 Bradyrhizobium sp.
AATGGTGTAGTCGGTCTCGTCGCTCACCGCATAGGGCTCGTTGTCGCCGACCACCAGATCAGGCTCGGCGCGCAACCATTTTAGTAAGAGCGGCGGCAATTTTGGGTCGCGATGATAGAGCGTGCCGATATGCCAGGGCCGCGCGATCCCGGCATAGACGGGCGTAAAACTATGCAGCGACACCAGCACCGTCGGGACGGCATCGCGCAGCCGCTGCTCGATGATCTCGCGGATGCGGCGGTGATAGGGATCGAAGATCGTCCGGCGCCGCGCCTGCGCCGCCTCGCGTGAAAGGCCCTCGTTGCCGGGGATCACCGTCGCCTCGCTGATGCGCGGGATCGAAGCGGGCGCGCCGGGCGGGCGGTTGCAGTCGATCACGAGCCGCGAATAGCGCTGCGCGACCAGATGCGCGCCGAGATGGTTTGAAAGCGCCTCGGCGACGCCGGCAATACCGATATCCCAGGCGATATGCCGCGTCAGTTCGCTGGTCTCCAGCCCGAGATCGCCGAGCGCGAGCGGAATCAGCCGCCCGTAATGGTCGGAGGTCAAAAGGAAGGGCGAGCGGCCTTGCGCATTTTGCTCATGAACCGGCGGAACATCTTGGAGACCAAGGAGTAATGATGTGTCGCCGGCGCTGTCCAAAACCATTTTTCGTTGCCCGCTTTGCCTATCGAAACAGCATACCGATTTAGGAATAAGCAGGGATCAGTATAGATTACATGACACAAATTCATAATTATTGTTCCAACCATGCCGCTGCTGACCATCCATCACAAGACCGAATACCGCTACGCCCACCCGGTGGCGTTCGGCGAACACCGCATCATGCTGCGCCCGCGCGACGGCCACGATTTGCGCGTGCACGCCCACCGTCTTGTCATCGAGCCGAAGCCGATGTCGCTGCGCTGGATCCACGACGTGTTCGGCAACAGCGTCGCGATCGCGACCTTCGACGAGCGCGCCGAGACGTTGTCGTTCACCTCGACCTCGACGGTGGAGCACAATCCCGCCGAGGAGTTTGCACTAACCCCGGATGACCCCGCTTATTTCTATCCGTTTCTCTATGACAATGACGAGTTTCCCGATCTCGTCCAATTCATCACGCCGCAATATAGCGACCCGGACGGCGAGCTGTCCGCCTGGGCGCGGATTTTTCTTGACCCGGAAGGGCCGACGCCCACCTTCAATATCCTGAGCAACATGACTTACGGCATCCGCGAGATGTTCATGTACCGCAAGCGCCATGAGCACGGCACCCAGCATCCGCTCGACACGCTGCAGACGCGGTCCGGCACCTGCCGCGACTACGCGCTGTTCATGATTGAGGCGCTGCGCCGGCTCGGCATCGCCGCGCGCTTCGTGTCGGGATATCTGTTCATCCCTGCCGGCCGCGCGCATGGTTATGTGGGCGGCGGCTCGACCCATGCCTGGGTGCAGGTCTATCTGCCGAGCGCGGGGTGGATCGAGTTCGATCCCACTAACGGCATCGTCGGCACCCGCGACCTCATTCGCGTTGCGGTGGCGCGCGATCCGAGCCAGGCCATTCCGCTGCACGGCGTATATCTCGGCTCAGCCGATGCGTATGTCGGCATGGAGGTTGGCATCAAGGTCATTGCTGCCGGCGAAGAGGCAAAGGTGTACTGAATGGAAATCAAGGTCGGTTTCGATATTTCTTACACATCAATTCAGCCGACGCCGATGGTGATCATGCTGAGCATTCACCCCTCGCGGCAAAAGGACATCATCGGCACGGAAACCATCGTCGCCGAGCCCAACGTGCCGATCGGTTTTTACCGCGACAGCTTCGGCAATATCTGCGGCCGCCTGGTGGCCCCGAGCGGCGGCGTGACTTTGCGCGGCAACGCGCGGGTGCGCGATTCCGGATTGCCCGATGCGGTGGCCCCAAGCGCGCAGCAGGTTCCGATCGACAAATTGCCCGACGATTTGCTGCTCTATCTGATGGCGAGCCGCTATTGCGAGACCGACAAGCTCACCGACATCGCCTGGTCACTGTTCGGCGCCACCACGCCAGGGTGGGCGCGGGTCCAGGCGATCTGCGACTTCGTGCATGAGCACGTCACGTTCGGTTACCCGCACGCCGATCACATGAAATCCGCCCATGACGTCTATGAGCAGCGCACCGGCGTGTGCCGCGATTTCGCCCATCTGGCGTTGACGCTCTCGCGCTGCATGGGGATTCCGGCGCGCTATTGCACGGGCTACATGGGCGATATCGGCATTCCCCCCGAGCCCGAGCCGATGGATTTTTCCGGCTGGTTCGAAGTCTATCTCTCCGGCCAGTGGTACACGTTTGATGCCCGCCACAATCACCCCCGCATCGGCCGCATCCTGATGGGCACCGGCCGCGACGCCGCCGACGTCGCGCTGACCACGAGCTTTGGCCGGATGAACCTTGCAAAATTCGTCGTCGTCAGCGACGAGGTGGTGACGGCGTAGCTCACGCCGCATTTGGGGCACCATGCAGGATCACCTCTTCGTCTGCGGCACGCTAAAGCGCGGCTTCGATCATCCGATGGCGCAGCTCTTGGCGGCCAACGCGGATTTCCTCGGCGAAGCGCGCTGCCGCGGCCGGCTCTATCTGATAAAACATTATCCGGGGTTATTGTTGTCGGATGATCCCGCGGACATCGTCTTTGGCGAAGTGTTCCGCCTGCGCGAGCGCGACGCGCTGCTGCGCGAGTTAGACATGTATGAAGCCTGCGGCGAAGGATTTGCGGAACCGACCGAATACATCCGGCAGATGCTGCCGGTAACGCGCGAGGACGGCGCCGCGAGCGAAGCCTGGACCTACATCTACAACTGGCCCGTCACCGGCCTGCCCCGCATTGCTTCGGGACGGTTCATGGAGGATAGCCGCTCAGCTTAAACGCGATGGCGGTCCACTCCCTCTCCCGCTCTTCGCGGGGGAGGGTTGGGGGCTCTCTCCGCGTCGGCGGTGCCCGACGTGATTACACGGCCGTAGCTAGATCGCGCTTCTCGAAAGGTCCCGCTGCGGACAGACCCCCACCCCAACCCTCCCCGCGAAGAGCGGGAGAGGGGGCGCTGGGGCGAGCGCGGTGTGTGAATCGCCCCTGTGAATAGCCGGGAGAAGGTCGACAATCTTCGTATTTTACGCACGCGTCCCTATATCGATGATCGGTTGGCATCGCGCCACGACTCAACCAGAATCCCAACCCATGCGCTTCACGCCCGAATTCCTCGATGAACTGCGCGCCCGGCTTCCGGTTTCCGAAGTCGTGGGCCGGCGCGTGAAGTTGAAAAA